>JBQCIZ010000175.1:0-3433 GCA_051953235.1 Nitrobacter sp.
CCGAGGTGATGGCGGAGGTCAAGCGGCTGATCGGCTGGCTCAATGCGCAAGGCATTGCGCATTTCGAGACGGAGGATGGGCTGGTCGGCGGTGCGGCCTACGATGCCAGCAAGCAGAGCATCACCGATGCGACCATGGCGATGGCGCTTGCGGCGGACGCCGTGATCTTCGGCGCGGTCGGCGGTCCGAAGTGGGACAGCGTGCCTTACGAGGCGCGGCCCGAGGCTGGCCTGCTCCGCCTGCGCAAGGATCTCGCGCTGTACGCCAATCTGCGTCCGGCGATCTGCTATCCGGCGCTGGCAGAGTCCTCGAGCTTGAAGCCCGAGATCGTCGAAGGCCTCGACATCATGATCGTGCGCGAACTGACCGGCGGCGTTTATTTCGGCGAGCCGAAAACCATCACCGACCTCGGCAACGGCCAGAAGCGCGCCATCGATACTCAGGTCTACGACACCTACGAGATCGAGCGCATCGCGCGGGTCGCGTTCGATCTCGCGCGAAAGCGCCGCAACAAGATGACCTCGATGGAAAAGCGCAACGTCATGAAGTCCGGCGTGCTCTGGAACGAGGTGGTTACGCAGGTGCATCAGCGCGAGTACAAGGATGTCGAGCTCGAGCATCAGCTCGCGGATTCCGGCGGCATGCAGCTCGTGCGCCGCCCGAAGCAGTTCGACGTGATCGTCACCGACAATCTGTTCGGTGACATGCTCTCAGATATCGCGGCGATGCTGACGGGCTCGCTCGGCATGCTGCCGTCGGCCTCGCTCGGCGACGTCGATCCCAAGACCAAGAAGCGCCGCGCGCTGTACGAGCCGGTGCACGGCTCAGCGCCCGACATCGCAGGCCAGGGCGCGGCGAATCCGATCGCCATGCTGGCGTCGTTCGGCATGGCGCTGCGCTATTCCTTCGACATGGGCGCGCTGGCGGACAAGCTCGATGCCGCGATCGCCGCCGTGCTGGCGAAGGGTCTGCGCACCGCCGACCTGAAGTCGGAGGGCTCAACCGTCATCAGCACCTCACAGATGGGCGAAGCCATCGTGAAGGAGCTTCAGGCCTTGCACGCGTGAGCACGGCGAGCAGTCAAACGAAAAATGCCCGGCAGTGCCGGGCATTTTTTGTTTTCGGATTCGCTCGCCGCGTTGCGGGATCAGTACAGCGGAAATGTCTGTGGGGAGCCGCCGAGATCGGATGGCGGTGAGAGCGGCGCGCGATCGAGCGGACGGTTCATGTTCTCGCGGCCGAATGACGGATATCCGATCGACGGCGGAAAGGCATAGTCGGTGAACTTGCGGTCGCCCGGCATCACCTCGGTCCCGGCATCGAGCCACGAGCGCTTGCTGATGTAAACGCGAGTGCGGGGTCCGGCCTGGTAGGACACGTTTGGTCCGTTGGCGCCGTAAGCCCCGGTCCGATCATAGTGTTTGCGCTTGGCCGCGCTCGCCTCGGTACCACCGAAGCCGATCGAAACAACGGCAGCCGCCGCAAGCATCAGCGCGAAGTGTTTCGCGGCCCGGGTCGCAGCGGGGAATTTCAAAGTCATCGTGTCCTCATAAGGCATTCCGAGTGACCGCCTTTTTACCGTCCGCCGGGTAGGCGCCACAAGGCCAATCGGGCCACACCTGGCGAGAATAATGCCGGTGATGACAAAATGTTGCATCGAATCCAGCGCTTTGGCGAAACCGCTCCTAGAGGCTGCCGCGCAGCCGGGGATTTTGCGGGCTGGTCACCCAGTCGGCCGATGCGGTCGATGCCACCCCGGCTTTGCAGGCGCCGCGTTTCAGTTCGGCTTGGGCGAACAATTCCGCCAGTTTGGGGTCGTTTCCGGCCGTCAGCAGGATCAGGTGGTCCAGCATGCAACTGATCGCCGCGCGCCGGATCGGAGGCGGTCCGGCCTGGCAGGACCAGCCGCTGATGCGCAAATCGGCACGGGAGAAGTCCTTCACGAAACCCAGGCAAGGCACGCGATCGGTGGACGCATCGGTGAAGCGGAGCAGGCTGACATCGCCGAATTTGGTGTCGATGACTCCCGCACTCTCGACGTCGCGCCTTTCATCAGAATCCATCCGGTCAGCGATGCCGGAGATCGCTGGGCCGCCCTCGCGCGTCTTGGTCCCGGGCCGGTAAAGCTCGAGCTCGGCAACCGGCTTCTGATTGGAGGCGGTCGCCCACCCAATGATGTCCTTTCGGCCGCCTTCGGGATGCCGGAAAATATCGTAAGTCTCTGTTTTTAAGGAGCTATCTACCTGGGCCACTGCGAAAGCGGGATGTGAATGGGCAGTGAGACGCCAGCCGGGTCTGCTGGCCGGCGCGGCACCCTCCCAGAAGGCTGGCAGATCGGCGAGGATCCGGTTGCCGGCGATGGCAACGAGCGCGAGGGCACCTACATAGGCTAGCAAGCGTCCGATGACGGCGGTGCATTCGTCGGCGAAGCTGTGCAGCGCCGGATGGATTTCGGCAGACCGCAGCTTCGGGCGGTAGGCCCACATCGGTCGCATCTGACTTGGGAACCGTGGTCTGGCGTTGTCTTGAAGGCGTTTCTCGCATAGAAGCGGCCCCTCTTCCCTTATCTCGCGTGGCGAGAGGGAGGCATTTTTCTTCGGAGAGTGAACGATGGGTTACAAAGTCGCGCTGGTCGGAGCGACCGGCAATGTCGGGCGGGAAATGCTCAACATTCTGGACGAGCGGAAATTCCCTGCTGACGAGGTGGTGGCGCTGGCCTCCCGCCGCAGCATGGGCACCGAGGTCTCGTTCGGCGACAAAACCCTGAAAGTCAAAGCGCTCGATTCCTACGATTTCTCCGATGTCGACATCTGCCTGATGTCGGCCGGCGGCGAGACGTCGAAGGAGTGGTCGCCGAAGATCGGCAAGGCCGGTGCGGTCGTGATCGATAATTCGTCGGCATGGCGTTACGATTCCGACGTGCCGCTGATCGTGCCCGAAGTGAACGCGGATGCCGTGGTGGGCTTCACCAAGAAGAACATCATCGCCAATCCGAATTGCTCGACGGCGCAGCTCGTGGTGGCGCTGAAGCCGCTGCACGACAAGGCGGTCATCAAGCGCGTCGTGGTTTCGACCTATCAATCGGTGTCGGGTGCCGGCAAGGACGCGATGGACGAGCTGTTTGCGCAAACAAAGGCGGTCTATACGGCGAGCGATGTCGTGACCAAGAAATTCCCCACGCGCATCGCGTTCAACGTGATTCCGCATATCGATGTCTTCATGGAAGACGGCTACACCAAGGAAGAATGGAAGATGGTGGCCGAGACCAAGAAGATCCTCGATCCGAAGATCAAACTCACCGCGACCTGCGTGCGCGTGCCGGTGTTCATCGGTCATTCGGAAGCGGTCAACATCGAGTTCGAGAAGCCGCTCAGCGACGACGAGGCGCGCGAAATCCTGCGCAAGGCGCCGGGTTGTCTGGTGATCGACAAGC
>JBQCIZ010000176.1:0-3770 GCA_051953235.1 Nitrobacter sp.
CCGAACGCGCCATAGAGACTCGGGCGGTTCATCCCGGTGGCAGCGCTGAGATCGTCGAGCGAGGTCGCGGCAAAACCCTCCTTGCGGAACAGGTCGAGCGCTTTCCCAAGCGCGACATCGGGTTCGTAAGCGCGCGGCCGGCCGCGGCGCTTCGGCGCGGCCGCTGTGTCGCCCTTGAGCGGCTTCGGACGGCGCCTATCGCTGCTGACAGTTTTTTGTACCATTTCGCAAATTATTCCTTGACGGTCTTATTTTGATACGAGATGGTACAAAAATCAAGATCGTGGCCGCGCCTTGTTGTTTTTCCGACCCACAGATTCCAGAGGAGACGATCATGGATCTCTATTTCTCCCCGCTCGCCTGTTCGATGGCGACACGCATCGCATTCTACGAGGCCGGCGCGGATGCGGCCTATTTCGAGGTCGATCCGAAGACCAAACGCGTGCAGGGCGACAACTCCGATTTCTACGCGGTCAATCCGCTCGGCCTCGTGCCGACGCTGCGCACCGACGACGGCGTGATTCTGACCGAGAACGCCGCGATCCTGCAATACGTCGCGGAACGGCTCGCGGACTCCCATATCGGCGCGAAGCCCGGCATGGAGCGCGCGCGGCTCCAGCAATGGCTGTGCTTCATCGGCACCGAACTGCACAAGGCGCTGTTCGTGCCGCTGCTCGACCGCAAGGCCGCGCCAGAGGTTCATGCCTTCACGCTGTCGAAGCAACTCTCGCGGCTCGACTATCTCGACCGCTATCTCGAAGGCCGCGACTACTTGCTCGATCATTTCAGCGTGGCCGACGCCTATCTCGTCACCGTCATCAACTGGACCATGGCGACGCCGCCGATCGATCTTTCGAAGTGGCCGAACATCAAGGCCTACTACGAGCGGCTGCGTCAACGGCCGAGTGTGGCGAAGGCCATCGCGGAGGAGTTCGAGTTCTACAAGGCCGAACAGGTCCGCCACAAGGCGGCGGCGTAGATATCCAAGCTCGTCATTCCGGACGGCTTGCCGCGCAAGCCGATCCGGAATCTACCATCAAGCACGACGTTCAATGCCGCTGGATTCCGGGTTCGGCGCTCCGCGCCGCCCCGGAATGACGGAGATTTTCAGAACGGCGTCTCGCCCAGTCCCGACACGCCGGCCGGCCGCGGGCCCGGCGCCGGCCAATGGAAACGGCGGTCTTTCTCCGCGATCGCCACGTCGTTGATGCTGGCCTCGCGGCGGCGCATCAGGCCGTGTTCGTCGAACTCCCACTGCTCGTTGCCGTAGGAACGATGCCACTGACCTGATGCATCGTGCCACTCGTACTGGAAGCGCACGGCGATGCGGTTGTCGTGAAAGGCCCAGAGATCCTTGATCAGCCGATAGTCCTGTTCCTTCGCCCATTTGCGGGTGAGGAATTCGACGATGGCCGCGCGACCCTGAAGAAACTCCGAGCGGTTGCGCCACACGCTATCCTCGGTATAGGCGAGCGACACCTTGACCGGATCGCGAGAATTCCAGCCATCCTCGGCGCCGCGCACTTTTTGCGCAGCAGTCTCGCGGGTAAACGGCGGCAATGGGGGACGGGACATGGCGACCTCGCATGGCGATGGGAATTTCGCGGGATCGTAATCGCCGGAGAGAGGGAGTCGATAGCGACTCTTCTATTGCCCGATTATCAAAGGCAATCGTTGCTGCTCAGATTTGATCCGCCTTCATGGCGATGCGCAGCGGCTTCGGGATCGGCTTCGCACGCCCTTCCGAAATGAAGGCGACCTTGACGCTCGCTTCCAGCAGCAGCACATCGCCGCGCCGCACCTCCTGATGCAGCGTGATCGACGCGCCACGCACATCCAGCGGCCGCGTCACGATATCCAGAAGGTCATCCATGTGCGCGGGTTTCAGGAAGTCGAGTTGCATCGAGCGCACCACGAAGGCGAAGCCTGGCGCCTCGCTCGCCGCCTCGTCGAACAGCGCGCGCTGATCCGCACCCAGAAGGCGAAGATAGTTGCTGCGCCCGCGCTCCATGAAACGCAGGTAGTTGGCGTGATAGACGATGCCGGAAAAATCCGTGTCCTCGTAGTAGACGCGGACCTGCATGTGATGCCGGCCGTCGCGGATGAATCCGTCGAGGTGATCGGTTTGCGGCGGCGGCTTCATTCGTCCTCATCCTGTCCGAACAGGCCGAATTGCGACGGATCGCGCGACGGCTCGGCAAGGCCGAGATGCCTGAAGGCGTGCGACGTCAGCAATCGCCCGCGCGGCGTGCGCTGCAGATAACCGCACTGGATCAGGAACGGCTCGATGATGTCCTCGATGGCGTCGCGCGGTTCCGAGAGCGCCGCCGCCATGGTTTCCACGCCGACCGGCCCACCGCCGTAATTCAGCGCGATGGTGGTGAGATAGCGGCGGTCCATGGCGTCGAGACCCGCGGCATCGACTTCCAGCGCGCCGAGCGCGTGATCAGCGATCTTGCGGTCAACCGCCGTCGCGTCGGCGGCCTCGGCAAAATCGCGCACCCGCCGCAACAGGCGTCCGGCGATACGCGGCGTGCCGCGCGCACGCCGCGCGATCTCGTTGGCGCCGTCCGTTGTCATGCCGACATTGAGGACGCGGGCGCCGCGCGTGACGATCTGCTCCAGCTCCTGCTCGGTGTAGAAATTCAGCCGCACGGGAATGCCGAAACGGTCACGCAGCGGATTGGTCAGAAGTCCCGCGCGCGTCGTGGCGCCGACCAGGGTGAATTTGGCGAGATCGATCTTTACCGAACGCGCCGCCGGCCCCTCGCCGATGATCAGGTCAAGCTGGAAATCCTCCATCGCGGGATAGAGCACTTCCTCAACCGCCGGCGACAGGCGATGAATCTCGTCGATGAACAGCACGTCGCGTTCTTCGAGATTGGTCAGCAGCGCGGCGAGATCGCCGGCCTTGGCGATGACAGGACCCGACGTGGCGCGAAAGCCGACGCCGAGTTCGCGCGCCACGATCTGCGCCAGCGTGGTCTTGCCGAGGCCGGGAGGGCCGACGAACAGCACATGGTCGAGCGCCTCTTTTCGCTTGCGCGCGGCGTCGATGAACACCTGCAGGTTGGCACGCGCCTGCGCCTGCCCGACGAACTCGGACAGCTTTTGCGGGCGCAGCGCGGTGTCGCCGACATCGTCGGAGCGGCGCTCGGGCGTGACGATGCGGGAGGGATCGGTCACTTCGCCAGTTCCTTCAGGCCGAGCCGGATCAGTTGCGCGGTCTCGGCGGACTCACCGGCGCTACGCGAGGCGGCTGCGATCGCAGCCGCCGCCTGCGGCTGGCCGTAGCCGAGATTGACCAGCGCCGAGATCGCATCGGTCACCGGGCGCGGCGCGCGCTGATCGTCGACGGCGCCGGCGAGATGCACCACCGCCGGATCGACGTTGGCGAATGAAGGCGCCTTGTCCTTCAACTCGGTGACGATGCGTTCGGCGACCTTCGGGCCGACGCCGGGCGTGCGCGCGACCGCCGCCTTGTCGCGCAACGCAATCGCGTTGGCGAGATCGGAGGGCGACAGCGTGCCGAGCACCGCCAGCGCGACCTTGGCACCGACGCCCTGCACGGTCTGCAACAGGCGAAACCATTCGCGCTCGTTGTCGGTGCGAAAACCATAGAGCTTGATCAGGTCTTCGCGCACATGGGTCTCGATCGACAGCACCGCCGCCTCGCCCGGCGACGGCAGCGCCTGCAACGTGCGCGAGGCGCAATGCACCTGATAGCCGACGCCGCCGACGTCGAGGATCACATAGTCCTCGCCGTAGGA
>JBQCIZ010000177.1:0-2588 GCA_051953235.1 Nitrobacter sp.
TCAGCGACACGATGGTCGACACCACGATCGCAAAGGTCAGCGTCAGCGAGAACTCCCGCAACAGCCGGCCGACGATGCCATCCATGAAGATCAGGGGCGTGAAGGCGGCAATCAGCGACAGACTGATCGACAACACCGTAAAACCAATCTGTTTGGCACCCTCAAGCGCGGCTCGATATGGTGGCAACCCATGCTCGAGATTGCGGTACATGTTCTCGATCATGACGATCGCGTCGTCGACCACAAAGCCGACGGAAATGGCGAGGGCCATCAGCGACAGGTTGTCGATGGAAAATCCTGCGAGCCACATCCCCGCACAGGTGCCGGCCAGCGCAAGCGGCACCGAGACGCCGGCGGCGACGGTCGGCGTGATCCGGCGCAGGAACCCATAAACGACAACCATTACCAGGAAGGCGGTCGCCAACAGCGTCCACTGCATGTCGTCGACGCTGGCGCGGATCGTTCCGGTGCGATCGACGAGGGTCGATATGTCGACGCCTGCCGGGATCCATTGCTTCAACTCCGGGATCATCGCCTTTACCCGGTCGACCGTATCGATGACGTTGGCGTCGCCCTGCTTGGTGATCTGGATCAGCACGGCCGGCTGCTTGTTGAACCATGCGATCGAACGGCTGTTTCGGGTGGCATCCTCGACGTCGGCCACATCCGCGAGCCGGACAAAATTTCCCGTGGAGCTTTTGATGACAATGTCGCGGAATTCGGCCGCGGTTCGCATTTGCCGGTTGGTCGACAATGTCTCGCTCAGGCGGTCGCCATTGAAGATGCCGACGGGACCCAGCGGATTTGCGTTCACGATGGCCGTCCGGACATCGTCGGTCGCGATACCCGCATTCGATAGCGCAACCGGATTGAGCGCGATGCGCACCGCTGGCTGGTCGGCGCCGCTTACCGACACTTCGCCGACCCCCGGCACCTGCGAGATGCGCTGGACAATCACGGTATCGGCCACGTCATAGATCGCGCTGGTCGTGAGCGTTTTCGACGTCAGCGCGAGAACGTAGACCGGCGCTGCGGCCGGATTGGCCTTGCGGAACTTCGGCAGTGTCGGCAGGTCGCTCGGCAGGTCGGCAAGCGAGGCATTGATTGCTGCCTGAACGTCACGTGCGGCGCGATCGATGTCCCGTCCGATGGCGAACTGTAACTGGATGCTTGTGGCGCCGAGCGTGCTCGTCGAGGTGATCTGGTCGATGCCGGCGATCTGGCCAAGCCGCCGCTCCAGCGGGGCGGCAACGGTGGAAGCCATAACCGAGGGATCGGCCCCAGGCCGGCTCGCCGAGACCCGGATCATCGGGAAGTCGACATTGGGGACCGACGCCACGGGTAAGAATTCGTAGGCGACCACGCCGACCAGGAACAGGCCGATCGCCAGCAGCGTGGTGCCCACGGGCCTCCGGATGAATGGCTCGGAGATCGAGGCCACTACTGCATCCCCTCGGTCGCCCCCGCGATTGGCGGCTGTTCCGGTCCGCCCGCCGGCACAGCCTGTTCGAGCCGGCGGTTGAGGCGGTCCAGCGCCAGATAAATCACGGGTGTCGTGTAAAGCGTCAGCAACTGGCTGAGCAACAAGCCGCCGATGATCGAAATGCCCAGGGGAAAGCGCAGCTCGGCGCCGGTGCCGCTCTCAACGGCCAGCGGCAGCGCGCCGAACAACGCCGCCAGTGTCGTCATCATGATCGGCCGGAAGCGGAGCAGACACGCCTGCACGATCGCGTCGGTCGCGGTCATGCCTTGATGACGCTCCGCCTCGAGCGCGAAGTCGATCATCATGATCGCGTTCTTCTTCACGATGCCCATCAGAAGAATGATGCCGATCAGGCCGATGACCGACAGATCCTGTCCGCACAGCATCAGGGCGAGGATGGCGCCAACACCGGCCGACGGCAGCGTCGAAAGGATCGTGATCGGGTGGATGTAGCTCTCGTACAGCACGCCCAGCACGATGTAGATCGTCACCAGCGCCGCGAGGATCAGCCAAGGCTGCCCGGCAAGCGACTTTGAAAATTCCGCTGCATCGCCCGCGAAAACACCGACGATACTGGTGGGCATGCCGATCCGTGTTTCGATCGTCTTCACCCGCTCGACGGCATCGCCAAGCGCCTGCCCCGGCGCGAGGTTGAAGCTGAGCGACACAGCCGGAAATTGCGCCTGATGCGAGATCGCCAGCGGCGCCGTCGTCCGGGTCAACGTCGCAACCGCTGAAAGCGGGACCTGCGCATCAGCCAATCCCGGCAGATAGAGCTTGGAGAGAATGGAGGGATCCCGCTGGTATTGGGGCAAGGCTTCCAGCACCACGCGGTACTGGTTGGCCTGTCCGTAAATCGTCGAAATCTGCCGCTGCGCGAACGCATCGTTCAGAGTGTCATTGACGCCCTGAAGGCTGACGCCGAGTTGGCCCGCACGCGCCCGGTCGACGTTCAGCGCGGCGCGCAATCCCCCTTCCTGCGCCTCCGACGACACATCCTGGAATAGCGGATCGCGGCGCAGCTCGGCGACCAGCTTGCCGGCCCATTGCGACACCTGAGCCGCATCCGTGCCAGACAGGGTGTACTGATATTGCGAGCGGCTGG
>JBQCIZ010000178.1:0-4287 GCA_051953235.1 Nitrobacter sp.
TCAGCCCTTCCCGGCCATGTAGTCCGGCAGCCAGCTTTCAAAACCGTGCTGCAAGGCCTTGATGTGGACGGCGCGCTCGCCGGCGACCGCGATCTCCTGACCGCCGGTCAGACCTATCTGGACGCAGGGCACCTCGACTGCCCTGAGCTTGGTGAACACGCTCAGCAAATCCTTCTCATGCACGGTCACGATGTAGCGCGCCTGGTCCTCGCCGAACCACCACGCGTGCGGCACGATCGACTCCGGTGCAGCATCGAGCCGCGCGCCGACGCCGCCGGCCATCGCCATTTCCGCGAGCGCAACCAGAAGTCCCCCGTCGGACACGTCATGCACCGATGTCGCGGTGCCGGCGTGGATCATGCCGCGCACCACATCGCCGTTGCGCTTCTCGGCTGCGAGATCCACCGGCGGCGGCGCACCCTCCTCGCGGCCGCAGATTTCGCGCAAATAAACCGACTGTCCAAGACAGCCCTTGGTGTCGCCGATCAGCAGGATGCACTCGCCTTCCGCCTTGAAGGCGAGCGAGGCAGATTTCGTGAAATCATCGAGCAATCCGACGCCGCCGATCGAGGGCGTCGGCAGGATGCCGCGGCCGTTGGTTTCGTTGTAGAGCGAGACGTTCCCAGACACGACCGGGAAATCCAGCGCGGTGCACGCCGTCGAAATGCCCTTCAGGCAGCCGACGAACTGCCCCATGATCTCGGGCCGTTCCGGATTGCCGAAATTCAGGTTGTCGGTGATCGCGAGCGGACGGCCGCCGACCGCGGTGATGTTGCGCCAGGCTTCTGCAACCGCCTGCTTGCCGCCCTCGAATGGATCGGCTTCGCAGTAGCGCGGCGTCACGTCGACGGTAAGCGCGAGCCCCTTCGGTCCGTCTTGCACGCGGACCACAGCCGCATCGCCGCCGGGGCGTTGCACCGTGTTGCCGCCGATGACGTGATCGTACTGCTCCCAGACCCAGCGCTTCGAGCACAGCTCCGGCGAGGCAATCAGTTTTTCCAGCGCGTCCGCCACCGGCATCGGCGCGGGGACGTCGCGGGCGTGGATGACGGGCAACTGCGGCGACGGCACATGCGGCCGGTCGTAGAGCGGCGCTTCCGATTCCAGTTCCTTGATCGGCAGGTCGGCCATTACGTCGCCGCCGTGCTTGACGACGAAGCGCTGTGACGGCGTGGTGTAGCCGACGATGGCGAAGTCGAGCCCCCACTTGCGGAAGATCGCTTCGGCCTGCTTTTCCTTCTCGGGCTTGAGCACCATGAGCATGCGCTCTTGCGATTCCGAGAGCATCATCTCGTAGGCGCTCATGCCCTGCTCGCGCGTCGGCACGCTGTCGAGATCGAGATCGACACCGAGATCGCCCTTGGCGCCCATCTCCACCGCCGAGCACGTCAAGCCCGCCGCGCCCATGTCCTGAATGGCGATGACGCAATCCGCTTCCATGATTTCGAGGCAGGCCTCCAGCAGCAACTTTTCGGCGAAGGGATCGCCGACCTGCACGGTGGGACGCTTCTCCGCGCTGTCGTCGTCGAATTCCGCCGACGCCATGGTCGCACCATGGATGCCGTCGCGGCCGGTCTTGGAGCCGAGATAGACGATCGGCATGTTCACGCCAGACGCCGCCGCATAGAAAATCTTGTCGGCGTCGGCGAGGCCCACCGCCATGGCATTGACCAGAATGTTGCCGTCGTAGCGCGTATGGAAACGCACCTGCCCGCCGACCGTGGGCACGCCGAACGAATTGCCGTAACCGCCGACGCCCGCGACCACACCGCCAACGAGATGCCGCGTCTTGGGATGCGCGGGATCGCCGAAACTCAGCGCGTTGAGGCAGGCGATGGGGCGCGCGCCCATGGTGAAGACGTCGCGCAGGATGCCGCCGACGCCAGTGGTCGCGCCCTGATACGGCTCGATGTAGCTCGGATGGTTGTGGCTCTCCATCTTGAAGACCACCGCCTGCCCGTCGCCGATGTCGATGACGCCGGCATTTTCGCCCGGCCCCTGGATCACCCACGGCGCTTTCGTCGGCAGTCCGCGCAGATGGATGCGCGACGACTTGTACGAGCAGTGCTCGTTCCACATCGCCGAGAAGATGCCGAGCTCGGTGAAGCTCGGCACCCGGCCGATCAGTTTCAGGATGCGCTCGTATTCGTCCGGCTTGAGGCCGTGCGAAGCGACGAGGTCGGGGGTGATCTGGGGTTCGTTGCGGCTCATGGGTCCTGACGCGATTTCAGCCCCTTATTAGGGAGATCGGACGGGCGGGAAAAGGCTTTTATGGGCTGATTCCACGCTCATAGCTGGTTATCCCGCCGCGGGATTGCACCCCTTCGCCGGATCGGCTCTAAGACGCTGCCGCAACCGATTGAGGAAACCAGCACCGTGAATATCGTTCCGCCCAAAGTGCCCCGTCAGCGCCCCGATCTCCTGATCGCCACCGAGGGCGAATTCGCGGGATGGCGGACCTGGAGCCGGGATTCCTTCGAATCCAACAACGGCCCGTTCTGGCACAAGATCGACGAAACCGGCAAAGTCCGCTGCGCCTTCCGGGTCGAGAAGAAGCACCTCAACGGCATGGGGAACGTCCACGGCGGCTGCTACATGACGTTCGCGGACTACTGCCTGTTCGCGATCGCTTCGCCAGAGCTCGATGGCCCCGGCGTCACCGTGTCCTTCGCCTCCGAATTCCTCGATGCCGCACGCGAGGGCGACCTCGTCGAATGCGACGGCGAAATGACCCGCGCCGGCGGCTCGCTGATCTTCCTGCGCGGCGAGCTCGCCTGCGGCAAGCGGCGGCTGTTCACGTTTTCAGCGACGATCAAGCGGGTGAAGAGGAAGGCGTAAGCTGAACACGTCGTTGGAAATGGCGAGCGACTGATTCATTTTTTAGCAGTCAAAATTTCTTGCACATATCTTCGTATTGAATCCCTAATCCCACCTGATTTTTGTATGTGACCGCTTCTCGTCGTTAACGGCGCAAATAAAGTTCCCTCATAGGACTGCCCCTGTGCGAGACCCCAATAACGTGAGGACCTAAGGCAAATAACGACCCGCTTGCCTGCATGCGCTTCGGGAAAAAGCACACCTTGCGCCCAACTGATTGCAGCACGGCTAGATGGAAGCGCGGAAATTAGCGGACCATCTTTAAATTCTTTCGAGCGGTAAGCGCAGAGCTCAAGTACCGCCAACTTGTCCAAGAATGTCTCCACTGGCAGACCTAAAAATTCTACCTTCCCAACCCACCAACTCTTTTTTCCCGCTCTTTCCGCTGAAAGGTGCATATTTCCTTCTAGCCGTAAAAGCATGCGTTCTTGAGCCTCCTTAGTCCCCGCCTCTTTCTCGTCGAGGGAGCTCAAACCGGGATTCAAATATAGAAGAACGATCGGTGCTGTTTTAAGCGCTCCGTAAAATGGCAGTGGGAGACAGTTTAGATTGAGCGAATGCTGTTTCCTTAAATCATCCAGAACGGGCCGATCTAAAAGGTGAACGCGATCACCTAACCGGTAATTCTTCCAAAAATCGAATATATCAATCATACAAAATCGAATTTATGCCACCGACTCCAAATGTTGGGCAAGCCCCGCAAACAGGCCGCGGCCGTCGGTGCAACCCATGATGCCTTCGACATGATTTTCCGGATGCGGCATCATGCCGAGCACGTTGCCGCGCTCGCCGACGATGCCGGCGATCGACTGCGCCGCGCCGTTGATGTTGTGGGTGTCGCCGACCTCACCCGAGGCCGAGCAGTAGCGATAGAGCACGCGGCCGTCACCTTCGAGACGGCGGATGGTCTCCTCGTCCGCGGCGTAATTGCCCTCGCCATGCGCGACCGGCACGCGGATCACCTGCCCGGCATTGTAGCCGCGGGTGAACGGCGTGTCGGAGCGCTCGACGCGCAGGTGCACGTCGTGACAGATGAACTTCAGCCGCGCGTTGCGCATCAGGATGCCGGGCAGCAGGCCAGACTCGCAGAGGATCTGGAATCCGTTGCAGACGCCGAGCACGAGGCCGCCGTCGGCCGCGAACTTGCGCACCGCGTCCATGACAGGCGAGCGCGCGGCGTTGGCGCCGCAGCGCAGATAGTCGCCGTAGGAAAAGCCGCCGGGCACCACAACGAGATCGGTACCCTCAGGCAGCGAAGTGTCGCCGTGCCAGACCATCGCGGGTTCTTGACCCGAAATGAGTTTCAGCGCGCGCGCCATGTCGCGCTCGCGATTGATGCCTGGAAAAACGAGGACGGCGGATTTCATCGGCGTTGGCTCAGCTCAGCACTTCGACCCGGTAGTTCTCGAT
>JBQCIZ010000179.1:0-2183 GCA_051953235.1 Nitrobacter sp.
CTTTTGGCGACGGGACCGTGCTTCCGGGCACAGGCGCGAGCGAATTGCGCTCGCCATCCCGCGGGATTTCCCCGCGTTCGCCTGTGCCGCGTCCAGCCAGCCTGTGGCAGCCGCTCATAGTAGCGGCGGACGGCGACCCGAAGCCTCCCGGGGGTGCGAAGCAACGTCTGCTCCGCGCCCGCAGGCGCCGCATCCCGCCCCGCGCCAATCGGCGTCCCGGCAACGCCCCTCAGTGGGGCGGGATGGGATGGATGATATGAGTGGACGGGAAAGAAGTCAAGGAATTTATTCCTTATCAAAACAGCCGGGAGCTTTCAGCCTTCAATCGAACGGATCAGCCGCGCCGGATTTCCTCCAACAAGAGTATTCGGCGCAACGTCACGAGTGACGACCGAGCCCGCGGCAATCACCGAGTTCTCTCCCACGCTGACGCCGCCGATAATCGTGACACCGGCCGCGATCCAGACATTTCTTTCAATCACGATGGGCCTTGCGATCACCGCGTCACGCCGTCGTGACGGCTCGACCGGATGACTCGACGTGATGATGCTGACGTTCGGTCCGATCATCACATCATCGCCGATGTCGATCCCGCCGAGATCGTACATGGTGCAATTCTGATTGATGAAGACGTTGCGCCCCACGCGAATATTCTCACCGCCGGTCGTGTAGAACGGCGGGATGAGGGAAAAGCGCTCATCCACCTTGCTGCCGATGAGTTCGCTGAAGACGGCGCGAATCTCGTCCGCATCGGCGAAGGTCAACCGATTGAGAACCGGCGTGATCGCCATCGCGCGCTTGACGCTCGCGACCATGGCCGCCGATTCCGGCGTCCGCCTTGGAATCACTTTTGTCTCATGCTTATCCGACATCGTGTTGTTTCCCCATAGGGCAAACGGGCGGGCTTCAGACCGCACCACGTACCGCGATTCGCTTGAGCAATTGCAAAGAACAAGCCCACAATCACGGCTTCGATATACGCTCGTTAGTATCCTTGGCACGGTGCCCCCACCCCGCCCCGACATCTCCCCATCCGCGACTCATCCTCGCCCCATTACGCCGCCACGTTTCCCGCCGTGCTGAATGTGAAAGGGGACAATCGCATGAGTCAGATTCCGCCGCAGAAATTCGACGCCGAATATGTCGCGCACCTGCGCGAACTGCTCGACCTCGCGGTCGAGCATATCGGGCCGGAGCATCGTAACCCCGCGACCAAGGCGAAGATGGCGGAAACGCTGGTGCGCAATGCCGCCGACGGCGTCACCGACGCGCATCACCTGATGAACGTAACGGTGCGCGCCGGCGAGAACGGCGCGCCGTAGCGCTATACGGAATTGAGCCGGGTCGCGACAGGCGATTCTTCACCTCTCCCCGCTGGGGAGAGGTCGACCGACGAAGCGCAGCGGAGACGGTCGGGTGAGGGGCGTTATTGTCGATACGTCGTACCCCCTCACCCCAACCCTCTCCCCATGGGAGAGGGAGCACGCAGAGTCCGATGAGACTTTTCGCCGGGTCAATAGCTCTTGCGATACGCTTGCGTCATCGCAAGCCATGAACCCGATGCAGGGCAGATTCCCGCGCATCGGGCTGCCCTGCCAAATCTTCGCCGGGAAATTCGTCCAGACTCAACCGCACTGGGGAGGCTCGAATCGACGGAGATGAACGATGTCCGCAACGTATTTCATCGAACGCGCCGACACCTGCCGCCGCCTCGCAAATGAGGAACCCGATGCCTCGATGCGCGACGTGCTCTATCATCTCGAGAACGATTACCGCCTCAAGGCGCGCCACGCGCGGCGGCACGAGCAGATGACCCAAACATTGGCCGCCGCACAGCAGCAGCACGCCTGAGACCGCGACCGACTCTGGCGTCGTTGCGAGCGCGCGACAAAATGGCTCTCGCCGATTTTGCGCTGAGCGAAGCAATCCAGGGAGCAACAGCAAAAAGCCGGATCGCTTCGCCGGCACGGGACGATGCGATGCGTCGCCCCTCGGCCTTCTCGCAAGGACGGTAGAACCGCCGGGATCGTGCCGTACTTGGGCGCGGGCCGGACATCGATGCCATGCCGGCGGGACGATTGCCGCCGGGCCCCGCTTCGTGCGAGGTTCCCGGCAAATGCGTGCTCCTCCCTCGCATGCCCGCTGGCATGGCTTCCTCTTCCTCGCGATCACCTCGATCGGCT
>JBQCIZ010000180.1:0-10538 GCA_051953235.1 Nitrobacter sp.
GGGCCGCGACGATGACGCGTCGGTGGCGCGCATGTATGCCCGTGTCACCGGCACGAAGCTGCCGGGCGACAAGTAACGTAACGACAAGCCGGTAGGACGCGCACGATGCCCCGCTTCGCCGCCAATCTCAGCATGATGTTCGCCGAGGTGCCGTTTCTCGATCGCTTCGACGCGGCGGCCAAGGCGGGCTTTACGGCTGTGGAGTTTCTGTTTCCGTACGATCATCCGGCGGAAGCAATCGGCGAACGGCTGCATCGCAACGGCCTGACGCAGGCGCTGTTCAATCTGCCACCGGGCAACTGGGACGCCGGCGAAAAAGGCTTTGCCGCGCGGCCGGACAAGTTCGGCGAGTTGCAGCAGAGCCTGAATACCGCGCTGCCCTATGCCAGGGCGACCGGCGTCAAGCGGCTGCATCTGATGTCGGGGCTTGCCGATCGCCACGACCCCAAGGCGCTCGCCGCCTTCCGCAAGTCGGTGGCTTATGCCGCCGAGTTTTTCGCGCCGCACGATATCGACGTCGTGCTCGAGCCGTTGAACGCGCGCAACGTGCCCGGTTACTTCCTCAACGACTTCGGCTTCGCGCGCGACCAGATCGTCGACCTCGGAATTCCGAACCTGAAGCTGCAGTTCGATCTCTATCACTGTCAGATCCTGCACGGCGATGTAACGATGCGCCTGCGCGAGATGATGCCGGTCATCGGACATATCCAGATCGCCAGCATTCCCTCGCGCAACGAACCGGATACCGAGGAATTGAATTACGCGTTCCTGTTCGAGGAATTGGACCGGCTCGGCTACAGCGGCTTTGTCGGCTGCGAATACAATCCGCGCGGCAGGACCGAGGATGGCCTTGGCTGGTTCAAGCCCTATGCGGGATTGAAGCCATGACGCTGGCGCTCGGCTGCATCGCCGACGATTACACCGGCGCGTCCGATCTCGCCAACACGCTGACACGTTGCGGCCTGCGCACGGTGCAGACCATCGGTGTGCCCTCTGACGATCTCAAGTTGCCCGAGATCGATGCAGTGGTGGTGTCGCTGAAAAGCCGGTCGATTGCCGCCGCCGAAGCGGTGGCGAAATCGCGCGCCGCCGAAAAGTGGATGCGTGGCCGCGGCGCACAACATGTCCTGTTCAAGATCTGCTCGACGTTCGATTCCACCGATGCCGGCAATATCGGCCCTGTCATGGATGCGCTGCGCGCGGAATCCGGCGATGCCATCGTGCTGGTGACGCCGGCGTTTCCCGCCACCGCCCGCACAGTCTATCAGGGCAATCTGTTTGTTGGCGCGGTGCCCTTGAACGAGAGTCCATTGAAGGACCATCCGCTCAATCCGATGCACGATTCGAATCTGGTTCGCGTGCTCGCCCGTCAGAGCAGGACAAAGATTGTCCTCGTCGATCTCGCCTCGGTTGCGCGGGGCGCCGATGCGGTGCGCGACCGGCTGGCCGACCTTGTGAAGCAGGGCACCGGTGCCGCGATCATCGATGCGGTGTTCGATCGCGACCTCGAAACCATTGGTTCGGTCGCTATCGGGCACAAATTGTCTGTGGGCGCGTCCGGTATCGGGCTTGGGCTTGCACGCGCGCTGGTTGCATCGGGCCGCGTTACGGCTTCATCCGGCGCGGACACCGGCAAGACTGTCGGCGGTCCGGCGGCGTGTCTCGCCGGCAGTTGTTCGCAGGCGACGCTGGGTCAGATTGCGAAAGCCGAGCAGGTCATGCCGGTGTTGCATCTCGATCCGGAGCAGGTGATTGCCGGTCCCGATGAAACCCGGCGCGCGCTCGCATGGGCCAGGGAACACATCGGCCAGGGCCCGATTCTGATTGCGTCCAGTTCGACGCCGGATCAGGTCGCCGCGCTTCAGGCGCGTCACGGACGTGATGCGGCAGGCCACGCCATCGAGCAAGCGATGGCCGACTTGGCGGAAGGACTGGTGCAGGCCGGTGTCCGTCGGCTGGTCGTCGCAGGTGGCGAGACCTCGGGGGCAGCGGTGGATCGTCTCGGAATCCCCGGTTTCCTGGTGGGTGCGGAGATTGCCGCCGGCGTGCCGGTACTGCGCGCGGTGGGCGCCAGGGAAGGCGATATGCTGCTGGCGCTGAAATCGGGCAATTTCGGCGGCCCCGACTTCTTCAGCGATGCCTTGAGGCTCATGTCCTGAGGCCATCCGGGCGTGGCGGGCAAGTTCCCATCGTGGCCGAGCGCGATTTAACCAACCGGTGATTCAACTCAACTTCCGCCTGTGCGGTCGGACGATTCGTGCTTTAACGCTGCTCAACGCATCGTGATGGGGCTGTCACGGGACTTCGGGAGGCGCAGACCTTGCCGGTCTGATAAGGAATTGCCGCGATTTGGCGGGTTTCGGCCCGCCGAGCGGCAACGGGGTTGGAAAAACAAGAAGATGGTATCGCTCGTCCGCATTGCGCTGAGCCGGCCTTACACGTTCGTGGTTCTGGCGCTGCTACTGCTGATTGTCGGTCCGCTGGCGGCATTGCGGACGCCGACGGATATTTTTCCCGACATCCGGATTCCCGTGATCGGCGTGGTCTGGTCCTACACGGGCCTGCCGCCCGACCAGATGGCAGGACGCATCACCACACCGTTCCAGCGCGCGCTCACCACCACGGTGAACGACATCGAGCATATCGCCGCCAATTCCTATAACGGCGTCGGCATCATCAAGATCTTCTTCCAGCCGAACGTGGACATCCGTACCGCGAACGCGCAGGTCACCGCGATCGCGCAGACCATGATCAAGCAGTTGCCGCAGGGTGCGACTCCGCCGTTGATCCTCAACTACAGCGCATCGACCGTGCCGATCATTCAGGTGGCGCTGGCAGGCGAGGGACTGACCGAGCAGAACCTGTTCGACATCGCGACCAATCAGTTGCGCACGCCGCTGGTGACCGTTCCAGGTGCTGCGATCCCATGGCCGTTCGGCGGCAAGCAGCGCCAGATCCAGATCGACATCGATCCGTCGGCGCTGCAGGCGCGGGGCCTGTCCGCGCAGGACGTCGCCAATGCCCTGGCCGCGCAGAATCTCATCACGCCGGTGGGAACGCAGAAGATCGGTCAGTTCGAATACACCATCAACCTCAACAACGCGCCGCTGAAGATCGAGGATCTCGGCAATCTGCCGATCAAGGTTGCCGATGGCGCCATGGTCTATATCCGTGACGTCGCCCACGTTCGCGACGGCAACCCGCCGCAAACCAACATCGTTCACGTCGACGGCGGCCGGTCGGTGCTGATGATGGTGCTGAAGGCCGGATCGGTGTCCACTCTGGACATCATCAGCGGCGTCAAGAAAAAGATCGCCGAAGTCCGCGACGCCTTGCCCGACGCCCTGAAGATTGGGCTGATCGGCGATCAATCGATCTTCGTGCGCAATGCCATTGCCGGCGTCGCATTCGAAGGCGTGATCGCGGCGCTTCTGACCAGCGTGATGATCCTGCTGTTTCTCGGAAGCTGGCGATCGACGCTGATCATCGCCATTTCGATTCCGCTCTCCGTGCTCGGCGCCATCATCATGCTGGCGCTGGTCGGCGAGACCCTCAACATCATGACGCTCGGCGGCCTCGCACTCGCGGTCGGCATCCTCGTCGATGAGGCGACCGTGACCATCGATAACATCAACTGGCACCTCGAGCAGGGCAAGGACGTGGAGCCCGCGATCCTCGACGGCGCGAACCAGATCGTGACGCCGGCGTTCGTCTCGCTGCTGTGCATCTGCATCGTGTTCGTGCCGATGTTCTTCCTGACCGGGGTCTCGCGGTTCTTGTTCGTGCCGATGGCGCTGTCGGTGATGTTCGCCATGGTCTGGTCGTTCATCCTGTCGCGCACACTGGTGCCGACCATGGCGAAGTATCTGCTGCAATCGCATGTCCATCACCAGGACCGGCCGGTGTCGCGCAATCCGCTGGTCTGGTTCCAGCGCGCGTTCGAGGCGCGGTTCGAGGCTTTTCGTGGGGTCTACCGCAGCATTCTGGTGCTGGCGTTGGACCATCGCCGGGTGTTCGTGGCCGGGTTTCTCGGCTGCGTTGCGCTGTCGTTTCTGCTGGTGCCGTTCCTGGGGCGGAATTTCTTTCCGTCGGTCGATGCGGGTCAGATGCTGATCCATGTCCGTCAGCAGATTGGCACACGGGTGGAGGAGGCGGCCAACCGGCTGGCCGACGTGCAGCGTGAGATTCGCCGGATCATTCCGCCGGACCAGATTGATACCATCGCTGACAATATCGGCATGCCGGTCTCGGGCATCAACATGACCTACAACAACACCGGCGTGATCGGGCCGCAGGACGGCGACATCCAGATCAAGCTGAAAGAGGGACACCGTCCTACCGCCGACTACGTGAAAGAACTGCGGGAAAGGTTGCCGCGCGCATTCCCCGGCATGACGTTTGCGTTCCTGCCCGCCGACATCGTCAGCCAGATCCTGAATTTCGGAGCGCCTGCGCCGATCGATCTGCAGGTCCGTGGCGCCAATGCGGATGCCAATTTCAAGTATGCTAACGAGTTGCTGCGCCGCATTCGTTTGATTCCGGGTGTCGCCGACGCGCGGATTCAGCAGTCCCCCAACAGTCCCGGCTTCGATGTCGATATCGACCGGACGCGCGCGCAGTATGTCGGCGTGACCGCGCGCGATGTGACCAACAGCATGGTCGTCAATCTCGCCGGCAGCTCGCAGGTGGCGCCGACCTTCTTCCTCAGTCCTGAGAACGGCGTTTCGTACTCCATCGTGATGCAGACGCCTCAGTATGAAATGGACTCGCTGAACAAGCTGGAGACGCTGCCGATCTCGACGGCGAAGACCGAGTCGCCTCCGATCCTCGGCGGTATCGCCGACATCAAACGAACTCGCGCCAGCGCAGTGGTGTCGCAGTATGACATTCAGCCGATGGTGCAGATCTACGCAACCACGCAGGGCCGCGATCTCGGCGCGGTAGCCGCGGACATCCAGAAGCTGGTCGCAGAGACCGCCAAGGACGTGCCGCGCGGCAGTTCGGTCGCGCTGCTTGGACAAGTCGACACCATGAACAAGGCGTTCGCCGGTCTGCTGTTCGGGTTGCTCGGCGCGGTCGTGCTGATCTATCTGCTGATCGTCGTCAACTTCCAGTCGTGGTCGGATCCGTTCGTGATCATCATGGCGCTGCCGGCGGCGCTCGCGGGCATTATCTGGATGCTGTTCACGACTCATACGACCCTGTCGGTGCCAGCGCTGACCGGCGCGATCATGTGCATGGGCGTTGCGACCGCGAACAGCGTGCTGGTCATCAGTTTCGCACGCGAGCGTTATGAGGTGACCGGCGATCCGGTGCAGGCGGCGCTCGAAGCCGGTTTCGTCCGCTTCCGCCCCGTACTGATGACGGCGCTTGCCATGATCATCGGCATGATGCCGATGGCGCTCAGTCTCGGCGAGGGCGGCGAGCAGAACGCGCCGCTTGGCCGCGCCGTGGTCGGCGGCCTGATCTTTGCAACTTTCGCGACGCTGATGTTTGTGCCGGTGGTTTTCAGCATGGTACACAAGAAGAAGTCCGCGGAACCCGCGGCGACGTCGGAGCTGGTACATGTCCATTGATCAAGGTGCCCGGGTGTCGCCGAGGAAGCTCGGGCTGGTCGGTATTGCCGGCGTCTGTGTGGCGGCGTTCATTGTCGCCACGGGGGTGGCGTCACGCGAGAAAAGCAGCGCCGAGTTGCGCACCTGGACCGACGAGCAGGCGATCCCGTCGGTTGCGGTCATGCACCCCGATGCGCGGCCGCTCAGCCCGACATTGGAATTGCCCGGGCGGCTCGAGGCCTATTTCCGCGCGCCGATCTACGCACGGGTCAGCGGCTATCTGAACAACTGGAAGGCCGACATCGGCGCGCAGGTCAAGGCGGGACAACTGCTCGCCCAGGTCGATGCGCCCGACCTCGATCAGCAGCTTCTGCAGGCGCGGGCCGATCTGCTCAGTGCCCAGGCGAGCGCCGACCTTTCGGCAGCGACGCTGGAACGGCGCAAGACGCTGCTGAGCTCCAACTTCGTCTCGCATCAGGAAATCGACGAGCGGACCGCCGATCTCGCCAACAAGCGGGCGGCGGTGAAGGCGGGGCAGGCCAACGTCGATCGGCTCGAAGCGTTGTCAGGCTACAAGAACATCACCGCGCCGTTCGACGGCGTGGTGACCGCGCGCAATACCGATGTCGGTGCGCTGATCAGCGCCGGAGCTTCCACCGGCCCGGCGATGTTCGTGGTTTCCGACATTCGCAAGCTGCGCGTCTATGTGAACGTGCCGCAGAACTACGTACCTTCGGTCCGTGTTGGCGGATCGGCGAAAGTCTCGGTTCCCGGCTATGGCGACGAGACGTTTCCCGCGACGGTGGACTCGTCGTCGCATTCGGTCGATGCGAACACGGGAACAACCCGCATTCAATTGACACTGGACAATCCGCAGCGCCGGCTGATGCCAGGCAGTTACGCCACCGTGCGGCTCGATCTCGTGCGCGACAAGGCACCGCTGTACATTCCTGCGAGTGCGCTGCTGTTCAACAGCCAAGGCCTTCGTGTCGCAACCGTCGATGCCGATAGCAGGATCAGGTTCAAGACCGTGACGATCGCGCGCGATCTCGGCAAGGAGATCGAACTCGGCTCGGGGCTGGCGGCGAATGATCGCGTCATCGTCGCACCGCCGGACGGCATGGTGGACGGCGATCAGGTGCGGGTCGCCGGAGCCAGCAAGGAAGCAAAGCCGGAAAAGGTGTCGGCGAAAGAAGACGGCAAGGGTTAGACGAGTTGCCGGTCACGACCGGAAGATCGCGCGTTGTGCGTTGACTTCCTCGGTGATGAAATCGGAAATCGCCCGGACGCGGCTCAACCTGCGCAGATCGACGTGGGTGATGATCCAGTAGCTGCGCTCGAACGCGATGTCGGGCAACACCATCTGCAACTGCGGATCGCGATGCGCGGCATAGTCGTGCAGGATACCGACGCCCACCCCGCCGCGCACGGCCTCGAGCTGGCCGACCGCGCTCGCGCATTCGAGGCGGCTGTAGCCGGGGCCATAGAATTCCGGCATGAAATTGAGCTGATCGGCGAACACCAGATCCTGCACGTAGGTCACGAGGGTGTGACGCGCGAGATCTGCCGCGCTTTGCGGCGTGCCGTTGGCGGCGAGATAGTCCTTCGCCGCGTAGAAGTGCAGGGAGTAGTCCACGAGCTTGCGCACCGCGAGACGGCCTTCCTCCGGCCGCTCGATGGTGATGGCGAGATCGGCCTCGCGCTTCGAGAGCGAGAACGTGCGCGACATCGGCACGAGCTGGATCGTTAGCGACGGATATTTGGCCTTCAGCTTGCCGAGGCGCGCGCACAAAAACAGCGTGGTAAAGCCGTCCGGCGCGGCGATACGCACGGTGCCGGACAGTTCGACGTCGGACTGCGAGAGGTCACCCTGGGCGCGCAACAGTTGCGCCTCGACCTCTTCGGCCGATTCAAAGAGCCGTTCACCGGCAGCCGTGAGCACGCAGCCGGTAGTCTGGCGATCGAACAGGCGGACGCCGAGCGAGGTTTCCAGCGCGCCGATCCTGCGGCTGACCGTGCCGTGATCGACCCTGAGTTGCCGCGCCGCCGCCAGAAACTGGCCGGCGCGGGCCACACTGAGAAAGACGCGGATGTTATCCCAATCCATGCAAATTCCGGTAATTTTGCACAAGAGATGGGATGTTATCGCACTGGTTGTGTCGAAACGCCAGCCGATGCGCGCCAGACTTGCGCGCCGGACAAGGTGTTCACACGGCGGCGCGCCACTCCAGCATGCCGTCGGCGGCGGTCGTTATCTCGCCAGATGATCCGACCGGCGTCCGGTTCATGTCGGTGAGCCGCGCCAGCGTCGCTGCATCCGACACCGGCACCCGCGCCAGCGCCCGCGCATTCTCCGCCGTCCGCAACACGACGACGCCGTGCTGGGCTTCGCCCTTGCCGCCATAGATCACGGTGAAACTTTCGACGGTGCCGCGTCCCTTGCCGTCCGTGACGAAAGGTGGCGCGGGCTTGCGATGACGATCCGCTTCCGCCTGCACGCTGGTGTCCTGCGCAATGGCA
The DNA here is from genome assembly GCA_051953235.1 of Nitrobacter sp. Lineage (GTDB taxonomy): Bacteria > Pseudomonadota > Alphaproteobacteria > Rhizobiales > Xanthobacteraceae > Nitrobacter. The sequence goes on from JBQCIZ010000180.1 coordinate 8,076, forward strand.
CCCTCCGGCGCGCGCCGCGACAGCACCAGCCCGTGATGCTTGGTGACGAAGCCGCCCTGACCGTAGAGCAGACCGAGTTTGGCGCCGCCGCGCAGTTTGCGCACCATCGCGCAGGCCGCGTGCGTCATGTAGGTGTTGAGCGGCGCGCCGAAGAAGGTGAGCCCGCCGTTCACCGTCGGTTGTACGTCCGGTCCCAATCCAAGCGTCCGCCGCGCCATCTTCGGCACGCAGGGGAAGCAGCTATAGAGCTCGATGGCGTCGAACGCCTTGCCGTCGCCGCCGGCCAATGTCATCACCGCTTTCAAGACGGCGTTCTGGGCGTGGCTTTCGTAAAACTGGTCGCGGTCGAGATAGTCGCGCGGCTCCTCGGCCGATGCGCCGCCCCAGACATGGATCATGCGATCCTCCGGGATGCCTGCGGCGCGTGCCTTCGCAAGACTCGTCATCAGGAGTGCCGCGCCCTGATTGACCGACGGGTTGGCCACCATCAGTTTTGTGTAGGGCCACGCGATCAGGCGATTGTCGGCGGTCGGCGTCGTAATGTCGTCAGGCGCGAATTCGCGCTTGAGCCAGGAGTTCGGATTGCCGGCGGCGACTTTGGAATATTTCGACCAGAGGTCGCCCGACTCCCGCAGCGCCTCGCGTGGCGTCAGGCCCCAATGCGCGGCGGTCGCCGCCTCATAGAGCGGATAGACCGTGATCGGCCTGAAGACGCCGAGCTTCACCGCCGCCGGTTTCTGATAGCTCGCGCCACGCAAAGGTTCCGGCGCATCGTGTGCGAACGGCGTCCATGGCAGCTTGACGCATGCGCGCTCGGCTTTGGTTGCGGTGCTCTGCGCTTCGGCGCCGCAGACCGCGGCGACGCTGCTTTCGCCGCGCGCAATGCGCTGCGCGGCCTCGTGCAGGTAACGGATCGGGCTCTCGCCGCCGACCGGCCCATAATAAGCGTGCTTCGGCTTGATGTTCAGTTTGGCGCTGAGTTGCGCCGCGGGATCCTGATAGCGCCAGCTCAGGAAGTTGACGATGTCGAGCGATTCGATGTCGCGGATCAGGGAAGCGCCACTGTCCTGCTCGGCCCGCTTCAGCGCGGCCTCCAGCAGCGCCAGCGGTTCGAGGCCGTCGGCGATATCGGCCGGATGGTCGGAGATTTCGCCGATCCCGACGATGACGGGAATGCGATTGTCGGGGACGGGAGAGTTTGTCTGCGTCATTTTTCTTATACTTTCTGAAATCACCTGCCGTCGCCCTTCGAGGCTCGCAAAGGCTCGCACCTCAGGGTGACGGCTACAAGCAAAACGTCATCCTGAGGCGTGAGCTGCTCTTGCGGCGAACCTCGAAGGATGATGGCTGGTGTCTATTCCTCCATCAGCGCATTCATGTGTTCGATCGCGTCGGCAAAATCCTCTTTGAATTCCTGCACGACGGCGCCGGCCGATTTGACACTGTCGATCAGGCCGACGCCCTGTCCGACGAAATAGCTGACGAGATCGCGGGCCGCGGCATTGCCTGATGCGGCCGAGCGGTCGATCGATGCGAAGGCATCGCGGCTGATGATGCTTTGCAGCGGCATCGGCAGCGCGCCGGGACTGTCGGGGCCGCGATCCCAAGCGTCGGTCCAGACCGACCGCAACTGCCGCGCGGGTTTCCCGGTACGTCCTTTCGAGCGGATCGCATCGCGCGAGGAGGCCGCGATCATCTTCTCGCGGAATATTTCGGTGGTCTCGGATTCGACCGTGGCGAGCCACACCGACCCGGTCCAGACACCCGCCGCGCCCATCGCCATGCAGGCTGCCATCTGCCGTCCAGTCATGATACCGCCGGCGGCGAGCACCGGCACGTCGCGCATCGGCTTCACCGCCTTGATCACCTCCGGCACCAGAACCATGGTGGACACCTCGCCGCAATGACCGCCGGCCTCAGTGCCCTGGGCGACGAGAATGTCCACACCCGCCGCGACCTGACGCACCGCATGTTCCTTGGCGCCGACCAGCGCTGCGACCGGCACGTCATGCGCCTTACCCATGTCGATCATGGTTTTGGGCGGCACGCCGAGCGCGTTGGCGATCAGGCGGATCGGATGCCGGAAGGCGGCATCGAGCACGTCGAGCGCGCGCTGTGCGTCGAACGGCTGCGGCTGGTTGTCGGCGACGTTGCGCGTCGTCAGTTCGATGCCGTATTTCTTGAGAAGGTTGCGGGTGAAATCCCGATGCTGCGGCGTAATTCGCGCCTCAAGGCTCTTCCAGGTGACGTCTTTTTCACCGGCTGTCGAAATGTTCTCCGGGATCAGCACGTCGAGGCCGTAGGGCTTGCCGTCGGCGTGAGCGTCGATCCACTTCAGTTCCTGCTCGATGGTTTCGGGAGAATGCGTCGTCGCGCCGAGCACGCCGAAGCCGCCGGCGCGGCTGACGGCAGCAACGACATCGCGGCAGTGGCTGAAGGCCAGCAGCGGGAATTCGATTCCCA
>JBQCIZ010000181.1:0-2146 GCA_051953235.1 Nitrobacter sp.
GAATCCTCATCCGTCCAAGGCGCGCGTGTCGGTCGCTCATCGCAGACGCATTTCGACGCTGGTTCTCCGCCGCTTCGCGCGGCGTGCGGTTGCGCGCGCGACCGGCGGCTCGGCGGCGCTGTCGCGGCTGTGGCCCGGCCGTACCGACCGGCTGATGATCGCCCCGCATGATCTCCGCACCGCCGATGCCACCCGCGCCGCTGAAATCTATGCCGGGCGCTTCGTGTTCGCGGGCAAGATCGTCACCTGTCACTCCCGCTCGATCTTCGATCTCGAGCCGCCGTCGGAAGACTGGGAAGCCGCCCTGCTCGGTTTCGGCTGGCTGCGGCATCTGCGCGCGGCCGACACCGCGATCACGCGGGCAAATGCGCGATCGCTTGTGGACGACTGGATGTCGAACCCGACGCGCAAACGGCCGCTGGCACGACGCGCCGACGTGCTGGCGCGCCGTGTGATCTCGCTGTTGTCGCAGGCGCCGCTGGTCCTCAACGACACCGACGGAAAATTCTATCGCCGCTATCTGCGGATGCTCGCGCGCGAAATCCGGCTGCTGCGGCTCAGCCTGCATGACGTGCCGGACGGCGTGGCGCGGCTGCAGGTCCTGATCGCACTCTGTTATGCGTCGCTGTGCCTCGCCAATCAGGCACGCAACATCCGCACCGCGACCCGCAAGCTGTCAGATGAGTTGCAGCGGCAGATCCTGCCGGACGGCGGCCATATCTCGCGCAATCCCAGCGCGCTGATCGAATTGCTGATCGACCTGCTGCCGCTTCGGCAGACGTTTGCCGCGCGCAACATCGCGCCGCCGTCCGCCCTGCTCAATGCCATCGACCGCATGATGCCGATGCTGCGTTTCTTCCGGCACGGCGACGGTAATTTCGCGCTGTTCAACGGCATGAGCAGCACGCCGTCGGACCTGCTGGCGACGTTGCTGGCCTATGACGACACGCGCGGCGCGCCGATGGCCCACATGCCGCATGCTGGATTCCAGCGGCTCGATGCCGGCGCGACGACGCTCATCATCGATACCGGACCGCCACCGCCGCCAAATCTCAGCCAGGATGCCCATGCCGGCTGCCTGTCGTTCGAACTGTCTTCCGGTCCGAGCCGGATCGTCATCAACTGCGGCATGCCGTCGACCGGCCGCGACAACTGGCGCGCCTTCGCGCGCTCAACGCCGGCGCACTCGACGCTGACCTATCACGAAACATCATCGTGCCAGTTCGTCGAATTGTCGGCGATGAAGCGATTCCTGCAGGGCGCACCGATCGTCAGCGGCCCGGCCAACGTCGAGAGCTATCGCGAGGTCGTCGACAAGGGCGAACTCCTGACCTCGTCGCATGACGGCTATCTCGGCTCGTTCGGCCTGATCCATCGCCGCGTGCTGATGATGGCTCAGGACGGCGCGCGGCTGGACGGCGAGGACACGCTGGCGCCGGCGCCCGGCGGCCGCATGAAGGGCAGCCGGAACGACTACGCGCTGCGTTTCCACCTGCATCCCTCGGTCAAGGCGAGCCGCCTCAGTGACGCCCGCGGCGTCATGCTGGTGCTGCCGAACCGCGACGTCTGGACGTTCGAGGCGCTGGACGACCGCGTGGACCTCGAAGACAGCGTGTTTCTGGCCGGGAACGACGGCCCCCGCCGCACTGCCCAGATCGTGATCCATCAGAATGCCCGGCAGGCCACCACCGTGCGCTGGAGCTTTGCCCGTTCCACCACCTCGGCCACCGCCACCAGCGCCCGCCGCAACGCGCGGCGCGAGCCGGAATTGCCGCTGTAAAGCACGCGGTTCTGCCTTGTCTAATAGCGCCGAAAGCTGCTAACCAACGCCTGCTCGCGCGACTGGCGACCTTGGATGGAGCACCATCGGGAAGCGCGGGACATATCCGCCGCGCGCCTGGGCATAGGACCCCTTCAGATAGAGGATCTTGCTCATGACCGACCATCCGCGCCGCGTGACCCGCGCCCTGCTTTCCGTTTCCGACAAGACCGGCCTGATCGAATTCGCCCGCGCGCTGGCCGGGCACGGCATCGATCTGGTCTCGACCGGCGGCACCGCGAAGGCGATCGCCGCGGCCGGGCTGAAGGTTAGTGACGTCTCGAACCTGACGGGCTTTCCGGAGATGATGGATGGCCGGGTCAAGAC
>JBQCIZ010000182.1:0-2328 GCA_051953235.1 Nitrobacter sp.
CTGCTGCATCCGCACCAGGCATTCGTAGAACGCCGGCTGACGCGTACGCGCATCGACCACGGGCTCGAAGGCGGTGAGGATGCGGCGCTCGTTCAGCGCGGTGACGATCTCGTCGGTGACGCGGATGTTGACGCGGCGCTGCGCATCGCGCTCGACATTCGGACGCCATACCGCGAACGAACCGGCGCGGCGGCTCTTTGCCGTCTCGAGGATTTCCTGGGCCCGGTTGATCGCTTCATCAGCGGTCCGCGCATAACGCGGGCCGCTGATCGCGCCAATCGAGGCGGTGACCGACACGGGGCCTGACCTGGTCGGCACGATCTCGTCGCGAATGCCGGCCAGAAAACGTTCGGCGGCGACGTTCATGTCCTCGACCGAACAGTTCTTCAGGATCAGCCCGAACTTGTTGCCGGAAAAACGTCCGAGCACGTCGCCGCCGCGCAACCGCGCGCGGATGCGCTTTGCGATTTCGGCGATCACCTCATCGGCGACATCGAAACCGAAGGCGTCGTTGATGCGCGCGAGATGATCGATGCCGAGCATCATGAAGGCGAACGACGACCGATAGCGCGACGCCTCCTCGATCGCCTCGGCCAGCGCGGCCATCAGGTGCGTGCGATTGAGTTCGCCGGTCAGCGGATCGTTCTGCGACATCCTGAGCAGTTGCTCGTCGCGGGCGCGGCGCTCGTTGTCGAGCCGCACAATGCCTTCGGCGCGCACCGCCCTGCCATCCGCGCCGGCGAACCAGCAGCCGGATTCCTCAATCCAGAGCATGGGCGCCGAGGCGCTGGCGCGAACGCCGTACTCGATACGATAGGGCACGCCTTCGCCGCGGCGCTTCGCGGGCGGCGTGTTCATGAACACGCTGGAGCGGATCGACGCCGACGGCTCGATCAGCTTTGCGTATGCCGCCCCGCTCGCAAGCGATGCCGCATCGATATCCCCGAAGATAGCCGCGGCCTGCTCGGTCCAGGCGATGGCATCGCTTGCGATGTCCCAGACGAAGGCGGCCTGGCCAAGCGCGGCGAGAATGTCCGACACCTGCGGCCGGTTAACGGCGCGCGACGAGTCGGCGGGAGAGGCGCTGGCTGCCGGCGGGCTGGCGGATGTCACGGTCGCCTCGTTCTGGGACGCTGTCAGATGATTCCCTGTCGAAGAATAGGGCGTACCCGAGGTCAGGCATAGCTCATAAACAATTCGAAAAGCCTCAATTGCCGTCAAAGCCGCGCCGCAGCGGCTCGATCGAGGTCCGGCACGACCCTTGCGAGGCCGATCGCAAGCAAGGGCGCGATGTCCCGAAACAACACATTCGGACAGGGCTGGATTAACGATGAAGATCGCCGGAGCAGGCCAAATATCCGTAATCGCATCCGCAATCCCCACAAGGGGCGTGCGGGACGATGACACCAAAGCGGCAGTCCCCGGCACCGCACTGGTTGCAGTTAGCTCGGCACCGGACCGCAGTCCGGCCTTTCGCCACGCGCCGCGACACGATGCATTCTTTGTCGCGCAGTTGATCGCGGTCGCACAGCACAGTCCGCAGACCCGTCCGTTGCGGCGCGCGACGCCGCAGGATGCGCGGGCGGCCTATCGGTCCGCCGCGGCCCAGAACCGCGCTGCGACACAGGTTGCTTCGCGTACGTCGCTGATTGCGTAAGTTAGCGCTGCTGATCGGGAGGCGTGCCGCTGCCGGGCTGGATGCCCGGTGCCGGGACTTCGGGATGCGGCTCGGTCGTCTCGGGATGAACGGCCACCTGCTCCGGAGCACTCTTCAGAATCGATTCCGCGACAGGGGCTGCGGTCGGCGCGGCTGATGCTGGCATTGGCGCCGGAGCGGGCACCGACGGCTCATGCCGCGGTTCGGGGGTTACGACTTCCGGCATAGTCTGCATCCGCGCGGCCGCAACGCGCGCCGAACGCCGCATGCGCAAGGCGAGGCTGGACAGGAAATCCACCAGCGCCAGCAGCGTCAGCAGGAAATAGGTCGACGAGCCGAACTGCGGCAGCATCACGAATTCCGCCGCCGCGCCGCCGAACACGATCAGCGACAGCAGATGATCGGTGAAATACTTGGCGCCGGGCCGCGCGCCTTTGATGACCTCGAACAGCAACAGGACGATGCCGAGCGCGATCAGAACGTCGCCGAGCGTGACCGGCCACGCAACGCCCGACACCAGCATCAACGTGAAAAGAGGCGCCGTGAACAGGACGCCCGGCATCAGGAAGATGATGATGTTGCAGATCGCGAGGGGAATTAGCAGCAGCGGGAAACCGACCATGGACATCGGCAAGGCCTTCTTCGTTCAAACGGGAGAACCAGCACAGTGC
>JBQCIZ010000183.1:0-4090 GCA_051953235.1 Nitrobacter sp.
GGTGATCGACTACTGCCGGACCTCGATGGCGTTCGCCGACAAGGAGCAGTTTCGCATTCTGTTTCTCGACAAGCGCAACCAGTTGATCGCCGACGAACTGCAACAGGTCGGCACCGTCGATCATACGCCGGTCTATCCGCGTGAGGTGGTCAAGCGCGCTCTCGAGCTATCGGCGACCGCGATCATCATGGTGCACAACCATCCCTCCGGCGATCCGACACCGTCGCAGGCGGACATTCAGATGACCAAGGCGATCGTCGATATCTCCGCGCCGCTCGGCATCTCCGTGCACGATCACATCATCGTCGGCAAGAACGGCCATGCCAGCCTGAAAGGGCTGCGGCTGATCTAGCATCTTGCTAGAATTGATAGCGGCGCAGGCCACCATCGACGGGGATCACTGCGCCTGTGATGTAACGCGCGACCGGCGATGCCAGAAACACGGCGAGCGCAGCGAGATCTTCCGGCTCGCCCCAGAAGCCGACCGGAATTTCCTCTTCGGCAAATCGCTCACGATAATCCTCCGGATAGTCGCGCCGGATCTGCTCGCTCATGATCCGCCCCGGCGGAATGCAGTTGATCGTGATGCCGTGCTTGCCGATCTCGCGGGAAAGCCCTTTGGCCCAGGCATGGACGGCAGCCTTCGCGGCAAAAGCCGCATTGAGCCCTTCCGGCTCCGATTTGCCGGTGGACGTTGATGATGCGGCCCAGCGATGCTCGACCATCTGCGGCAACAGCGCGTGCGCGAGTTTCCGATAACTCGTGAAGTTGAGCGCGATGGCTTCGTCCCAGGCGCTATCAGGCGCATCGACCGGCAAGGGACGGCTGCCTCCGGCATTGTTGACGAGAATATCGACGTGGCCCAGTTCACTCGTTGCACGCGCTGTCAGCTTCGCCGCCGCGTCTTCCTCCATCATGTCCTGCGTCACCGGGATGACAGCACCGTTGCCCTGCGTCTTGACCTCCTGAACAAGCGTTTCCAGCAGATCTTTCCGCCGTGCGACGGCGACCACGCGAGCACCCTCACGCGCAAGTCCCTTGGCGATCGCGCGGCCAATCCCGATGCTGGCTCCGGTGACAACAGCGGTTTTGGATGTGAGGTCGAGGTCCATGGTTTACGTCCCTTTTGTTTGTTGCACCGCGGCATTACTCGTCATCGGCAGATGACCGGCGTCCCAATCTGAGCCAATAAAACCAGCATCCGCTATCCGAACTCCGGTTTCCGGACACTAGCGCGTCGGCGACTGCCTCCAAAAGAGCTATGGATAGGAGTCTGATTTTCCTGACATCACTCTGGAGGGAATTTAACGCGTTAATGAACAAGGCAACCAGGCGATCTCATATCGCCGGCCCACGAACGACAAAGGACTTCTGCTTAGGTATAATTGTTGGCATACAGCTTTGATGCCACCAGTCGTGGGACAGGCATCCAAAAACAGTACGACTTCATCGGGAGGAGACTTCATGCTCAAGTATATTCTTGCGGGCATTACGGCCGCTGCTTTCATTGTTCCGGGCGGGGCAATGGCGCAAGCGCCCATCGTCATCAAATTCAGCCACGTCGTCGCCAACGATACGCCGAAGGGCAAGGGCGCGCTCAAGTTCAAGGAGCTGGCCGAGAAATACACCAACGGCAAGGTGAAGATCGAAGTCTATCCGAACTCGTCGCTCTACAAGGACAAGGAAGAAATCGAAGCCCTTCAGCTCGGTTCGGTGCAGATGTTGGCGCCGTCGACCGCCAAGTTCGCGCCCCTCGGCGCCAAGGAATTCGAAGCGCTCGACCTGCCGTGGCTGTTCAAGGACGATGCGACCTACGACAAGGCCATGAAGGGCAAGATCGGAAAGTGGCTGTTCAAGAAGCTGGAGCCGAAGGGCATCACCGGCCTCGCCTATTGGGACAACGGCTTCCACATGGTGTCGTCGAACCGGCCGCTGCTCAATCCGGCGGATTTCCAGGGCCTCAAGTTCCGCATCTCCGGTTCCAAGATCGCCGACCGTTATTTCCGCGATCTCGGAGCGATCCCGCAAATCATGGCGTTCTCCGAAGTCTATCAGGCGCTGCAGACCGGCGTGGTCGACGGCTGCGAAAACACCCCTTCGAACTATCTGACGCAGAAGTTCTATGAAGTTCAGAAGGATATCACCGTCTCCAATCACGCCCATCTGCAATACGCGGTCATCGTGAACACCAAGTTCTGGAACGGCCTGCCGCCGGATATCCGGAAGGAATTGGAAAAGGCGATGGACGAGGCGACCGACTACACCAACTCGATCGCGATGCAGGAAAACAAGGACGCGCTGGAGAAGATCAAGGCATCGGGCAAGACCACCCTGCATTACCTCACCGACGATCAGCGGAAGGCCTGGCAGACCGCCATGCGTCCGACCTACGCCTGGGCCAAATCGCGGGTTGGGCAGGAAATCCTCGATATCCTGGGCCAGGAGCTTAACATCAAGATGAACTGACGCTAGGCTCGCGTCCAAACAACTAAGAAACGGCCGGGAGGGCGCTCTCCCGGCCGTTCGGGTCTCTGAGGGGGATTTCACGTTGCTTAAGGCCTTCAATCAGGCGCTCAACCATTTGGAAGAATGGTTGATCGCCACGCTCATCGCGGCAGCGACCGGACTGATTTTCATTGCGGTGCTGCACCGCTACGGGACCGGCCTTTCCATCGACATTTCGAAGTGGACCGCCGCACACGGTATTCCCTTCATTCCGGAGATTCTCAAGGACGTCTATCTGTGGCTCGCCGCGCTCGACCTCTCGTGGGCGCAGGAGCTCTGCATCTACATGTTCATCTGGATGGCCAAGTTCGGCGCTGCCTACGGTGTGCGCACGGGCATCCATGTCGGCGTCGACGTGCTGGTCAACCTGCTGCCGCCGAAACACCGCAAGCGCGTCATCCTTTATGCGGTCTTGCTCGGCGCGTTGTTCACGTTCGCGATCGCTACGTTCGGCGTGTCGTTTGTCAGGGAAATGTTCAAGACCGGCCAGCAATCGAACGATCTGGAATGGCCGATGTGGATGATCTACTCGGCGATCCCGCTCGGCTCGGGTCTGATGTGCTTCCGTTTCCTGCAGGTGGCATGGTCGTACTACTGGACCGATCACCTGCCGCATCACAGCGAAGCCCACGTTGAAGGCGTCGCCGGCACCGACAATCTGCACGTGGCAACGGATGCGCACGGCACCGTGTCCAGCCGCTGGTCGAATCCGCTGTCTTATATCCTGATCTGCCTGCCGCTTCTGATCCTCGCGATCTGCTTCGCGCATAAAACCGGTCTCATCGTGCTGCCGGACGCGGTCCGCGCGATCACGGTCTTCGTACTGCTGATCTCGTTCATGATCACCGGCATGCCAGTGTCGATCGCCCTCGGCCTGACCGTGCTGACCTTCATGTTCGTCCTTACCGACGTGCCCATCGAATCGGTGTCGATGAAGCTGTTCACCGGTCTGGAAAGTTTCGAGATCATGGCGATCCCGTTCTTCATCCTGGCCGGCGGCTTTCTCACCCATGGCGGCGTCGCGCGCAGAATGATTAACTTCGCCGTCTCGCTGGTCGGCCACTGGCATGGCGGCCTCGGTCTCGCCGGCATCGTGGCGTGCGCCATGTTCGCGCTGGTCTGCGGATCGAGCGTCGCCACTGTTGCAGCGATCGGCGCCATCGTGCTGCCCGAGATGGTGAGACATGGCTACCCGATGCGATTCGGCGCAGGCATCATCACGGTCGCCGGTTCGCTCGGCATCCTGATGCTGCCGTCGATCCCGAAGATCGTTTATGCCGTCACCACCAACGTCTCGATCGGCGCGCTGTTTGTAGCTGGCCTGCTTCCGGGCATGCTGCTGACCGCGATGCTCTGCACAGTGACCTGGTATCTCGCCAAGAAGCGCGACTATCCCCGCCTGCCAAAAGCAACCTGGCTCCAGACCTGGCAAGCCTTCCGCGACAGCATCTGGGGCCTGATGCTGGTCGTGATCATCATCGGCGGCATCTACAGCGGCTTGTTCACCGCGACGGAAGCGGCGGCGATGGCGGCGGTCTATTCGTTCTTCATCGCCGTGTTCGTCTACAAGGCGATCGGCCTCAAG
>JBQCIZ010000184.1:0-6307 GCA_051953235.1 Nitrobacter sp.
GGCCGCCACGACGAACAGCGCGAGGATCGGCAGCACCGCGCCGTTCATGGTCATCGACACGCTCATCCGGTCGAGCGGAATGCCTGCAAACAGCGTGCGCATGTCGTAGATGGAATCGATCGCCACGCCCGCCATGCCGACGTCGCCGGAGACGCGCGGATGATCGCTGTCATAGCCGCGATGGGTGGCGAGATCGAACGCCACGGAGAGACCCTTCTGGCCAGCGGCGAGATTGCGGCGATAGAAAGCGTTGGAGTCTTCCGCCGTGGAGAAACCGGCATACTGCCTGACGGTCCACGGCTGGTTGACGTACATGGTCGGGTAGGGGCCGCGCAGGTAGGGCGCGATCCCCGGCCAGGTGTCGAGGAAGTCGATGCCGTTGAGGTCGCTCTCGCTGTAACCCGGCTTCACCGGAATGCCTTCCGGCGTCAGCCATGGTTCGGCGCTGCCGCCGGCAGCGGGTGCGGCGACCGGCTCGAAGGCGATATCGGCGAAATTCGGAATGCGGGTCATCCCTTGGAGTCCTCAAACTTGCGATTGCGCTCGATCAATCGTTGTAGGTTTCTTTTGTAAACGGGATCTTCGAAACCGGTCTTTGGGGGCAAGCTTAGAAAGGGCTCTGCCTCAGGCGACCTATTTGTCCACCACCGAAACGCAAGCAAGGCTGCCAAATCCGGCGAAAAGAACGCAGTCGTTAGGAATTGAAACATAGCCCGAGTCTAGCACGATAGAAGACAGTTACGAGCGGCGAAAGTCATCAATCATGGTCCGGATGCTGATGGCTGACGATGGTCGCCATCTTCTCCGGCCCGTAGTTCTGCAACGTGGTCTGGCTCGGCAGGTTGACGATGGTTCCGACCCAACCGAGGCGCGCCTCGGTGCCATACTGCCGCGTCGGCACCACCTGATCCGGCCGGTCGAAGGCGCCGGTCATGATTTCGATACGAGGCCCGTCGATGCGGCCGAAACTCAGGGGTGTCCCGCAGGCCGCGCAGAAACCGCGTTCGGCGATGGACGATGAGCGGAACGTCGCGGGCGTGCCCTTGGTCCAGCGAAAGTTCTCGCGCGGAATATCGGCGAACGACGCGAACGGTGCGCCCGCTGCCTTTTGGCACATGCGGCAGTGGCAGATGCTGATGCGCACCGGCGCAGCCGACAGCGCAAAGCGGAGCGCGCCGCACTGGCAGCCCCCGGTCAGCGTCGGCTTCGCCTGGTTGGTCATGGTTGTTGCTCCAGCCGTTGCCACGCGCCGGTCAGCGTCGCCAGCGCGTCGCCACCCGCGAAGATGAAGTCCTGCACGCCCGCTGCACGGAGCGCGGCTTCGTGTTCGCCGGGCCGCCCTGCCAGATAGATATGCCGTACGCCCGCGACGTGAAGGGCCTTGGCCGCCGCTGCCGCGTGCTCAGCATAGACTTTGTCCGACGAGCACAGGCAGACGAGTTGGGCGCCGGACGCCTTGAAGGCAGCGACGAGAGCGGCCGGATCGGCGAATCCTTCGCTGTCGACGGCTTCGATGCCTCCGGTTTCGAAAAAGCTCTTGGCGAAGGTTGCACGTGCGGTGAAGTCGGCGGCTGTTCCGAGATTGGCGAGGAACACTTTTGGCCGCGCACCGGTTGCCGCCAGTCTTGCGTCGGACTGGTCGCGCAATTTTTCGAAGGGCGCGGCAAGGCGTATCGGCACCAATGCCTCGAACTTGATCTTCGCCTCGCCGTACGGCGCGAGCGTGACCGGTCTGGCGTCGAGCACCTCGGCCGGTTTCTCGTGCAGGTTCGGAAATTCACTGGCGCCGGTCAGCACGTCGCGGCGTTTTGCGACATTGGCCTCGCGTGCCGCGCGCGTCGCAGCGACTTTGCCCTGGATCAGGTTCTGCTCCAGCGCGGCGAACACGCCACCGGCCTTGTCGATGGCCTGGAATTGCGTCCACGCGGCCTCGCACAGTTCGCGGGTCAGCGCTTCGATGCCGCCGGAGCCTGCGGCGGGATCGGACACCTTCGCCAGGTTTGACTCCTCAAGCAAGATCAGTTGGGTGTTGCGCGCCGCACGCCGCGCAAACCCATCCGGCAAGCCGAGCGCCAGCGTATGCGGCAATACGGTCAAGCTGTTGGCGCCTCCAAGCCCCGCCGAGAATGTGGCGATGGTGGCGCGCAGCATGTTCACATAAGGGTCGCGCTGCGTCAGCATGCGCCATGCTGTCTCCGCCACGATGAACAGCGGTTTCGGCGCGAGGCCGCAGGCCTGCTCGACCCGCGCCCAGAGCAGCCGCAGCGCGCGGAATTTCGCCAGCGTCAAAAACTGATCGGCATCGGCGCTGAGCCGGGCATAGATCATGCCGCGCGCGCTATCGAGCGGGACACCGGCGCTTTCCAGCGCACGCAGGTTATCGACGGCGCAGGCCAGCACGAACGCAAGCTCCTGCGCTTCCGATCCGCCCGCATCATGGATGACTCGGCCGTCGGCAACGACGAAGGGGCCCTTGAAGTCGGCGTCGGCCAGCTTCCTGGCTGCGCCAGTCACGGCCGGTGCGATGTCCTGCCAGGAATAAGGACTCGATCCCCATGCCGCGCAGGCGCCGAGCGGATCGAGGCCGAAACGAATGTCGCACTTGGCCGGGTCGAGGCCCTTGCCCTTGATGTATTCGGCGACATGGGTCGCGGCCATCCGCGATTGCGGGCCGATCTGCAGCTCGATGGAAATTCCGGCATCGATAAAAACGCCGTCTAGCACCTTGGCGACGGCTTCGGCGGTCGGCGGCAAACCGAACCCGTGCGCGCCATTGGCGCCGGCGAACACCAGTGTCAGGCCGGTGGCGCCGTTTTCGAGATCGTGCAGCGCCTGCGTATTGGCCTGCTTGGCGTCGGGATGATCGATCCGCTGCATGATCTGCCACGGCGCCGCGGCCGCGCGGCTGCCGATCGTGCGCGCGCCTTGTGCGCGGGGATAGATCGGTTCGATTTTCAATCCGTCGTAGGTCTTGCCGACCAGCTTCTCGAACGGCGCGCCTTTCAGAACGCCATCGACCAGCTTGCGCCAGTCGTCGCGGGTCGCAGCGGGAAAATCGGCGGCCAGCCGCAGATCGGAAGTGACATCGTCGGGAGCAGAGGACATTCGGGCGTTCGTTTCCGGAAAGGCTGGAGGTGTTTTGCCGCAAAATGCCATGGGGCGGCGGCCATGCCAAACGGTTGTTTGGCGCCGGAATTCGCTAACCGATATGCAGAAAACCCGGATGCCGGCTGCCTTGGGTTTACCGCAAGGATTTTGCGGGCAAAACGAAGGGCGTTTTGGCGTCAGCCGGCCTCGGGCAGGCGCTCGATTCCGGCGGTGGAAACGCCGGCGAGGGCGTCCGCGACCTTTCGTCCTCCGATGACGCGATCCGGCGCGATCTCCGCGAGCGGAACCAGCACGAAGGCGCGTTCGAACAGGCGCGGATGCGGCAGCGTCAGCTCGGGCTTGTCGAGCTTCACGTCATCATAGGCGATCAGGTCGAGGTCCAGCGTGCGCGGACCCCAGCGCGTCTCCTTCGTACGGTCGCGTCCGAATTTTTTCTCGATCTTGTGCAGCGTGAACAGCAGCGCGTGCGGATCGAGAGCGGTATCGATCTCGATGCAGGCGTTGACGAAGCGGTCCTGCTTCTCCCCACCCCATGGTGGCGTGACGTAGTCGGATGAGCGCGCGACGAGAGCGGCCTGCGTCATGCCGCAGATGTTCGCGATGGCCTTGCGGAAGGTCTCCCGGACATCGCCGACGTTACCGCCGAGCGCGATCAGAACGCTGGCCATCGTAGGCCTATTTCCTGCTGCGGGTCAGGATGACGCCGACGTCGTCGAAAATCGCGGCGATCGGCGCATGCGGTTTGTGCACCGTCACCTTGACGGCGTCTACGCGCGGAAAGGCGTCCAGTACGGCGTCGGCGACCGCGCCGGCGGCGCGCTCGAGCAACTTGTAGTTGGTGTTCTTGAACGCGGCGGTCGCCGTCGCCACCACATTGGAATACGACACGGTATCGGCAAGCCGGTCGGTTTGCGAAGATTCCGACAGATCGGCTGACAGGTCGAGGTCGATCACGAAACGCTGGCCGACTTCCGTCTCGTGTTCCATGACGCCATGGCGCGCATGGATCACGACGCCGCGGATAAAGATGGTATCGGTCATTGTCGACTATCCCCGCCTGTGCCTCGACTATCCTTTGGCCTCGATGGCCTGCGCGACACGCAATGCCTGCAGGGTCTCCGCGACGTCGTGTGTGCGAATGATGTGGGCGCCTGCGCGCGCCGCGATCAGATGGGCGGCGATCGAGCCCCCGAGGCGTTCCTCCGGCTCCGATGGCACAACCGTGCTGATGAAACGCTTGCGCGATGCCCCGACCAGAACCGGCAATCCGAAGGCCTGCAGTTCGCCGAGCCGGGCGAGGGCGACCATGCTCTGCTTTTGCGTCTTGCCGAAGCCGATACCGGGATCGAGCACGACATGGCCTGAGGGAATGCCGGCCTTCAACGCAATCGCAAGCGATCTGTCGAAGAATGCTGCCATGTCCTGCATGATGTCGATCCCGGCATCGACCTGATCCCGGTTGTGCATCACGATGACCGGCGCGTTGTGTGCGGCGACCACGCGCGCCATGTCCGGATCGCGTTGCAGGCCCCATACGTCGTTGGCAATGGCTGCACCGAGGCCAAGCGCCCAGTCAACGACGGACGATTTCATGCTGTCGATGGAGACGGGGATGCCCAGCGCGATGGTGGCGGCCAGAACCGGCTTGAGCCGGCTCATTTCCTCATCCGGTGAAACAGGTTGGGATCCATAGGGGCGGGTGGATTCAGCACCGACGTCGATAATGTCGGCGCCTTCCGCAACCATCCGGCTCGCCTGAGCCAGTGCCCGGTCGGGTGCAATGAATTGTCCGCCGTCTGAAAACGAGTCAGGCGTGATGTTCAGCACCCCCATGACCGCCGGGGATGGCTGCGTCAGCAGCGCATGGAGCACCGGATGACATGCATCGTTCGCCGGGGGTCTGGATCTGGAACTCGCCGCGGTCATGCGGTCGCTTTGCGCGGTCCCAGGCACGGAGTCAAGGCGCGAAAACGCGTCTCGAGATGGCGGTGATGGCCGCGCTTGTGCGTTTCAGTAGGTGATCTTGAGGGGCAGCTTGCGCGCTTGCGAGATCAACTCGCCGATCGACTTCTCCGAAGGAAGCGCATTGACCAGCTTGCGCTTGGTGTTCACGTCCTTCATGGCCTGGGCGAGACGCGCCGGATTGCGGTGGGTGAGTTCGCGCACGGTGGTGACGCCGGCCGCGCGCAGCAGTTTGGTCTTGCCATTCCCGAGGCCGGGGATGCGCATGTAGTCCGCGATGTTCGCCCACTCCAGAAGCTGCTGTTCGCTGAATCCGGTTTTGGCGGCGAGGACCTTGCGGCCTTTTGAGGTATGAGCTGCTTCGAGAAAAGCGTCCGTCGTCCGGATGCCGACGGACCTTAGCTTTTTGGCATCGACGGCGGTCAGACCTTCGAGCTTGGCGATTGGATATGTCATGCTACTCAGGGATATGGAGGTGCTTTTATGCGAACTGGCGGAGGCCCGGCGTCCCAGCGATGATCTCGCCCATCTGATCCGCTCCAACTCTGTCGCGGCCGAACCTGAAAAGTTCACGGGCAACGTTCTGAATCTCGCCCATACCCAAGCCGAGCGCCATCAGCCGGCTGCCGAGCGCCATCAGACCGCCGCCCATCAGCTTGCTGAGGCCACCGCTGCTGGCGGTCGCCGCGATCGCGCTCTCCGCGCCCGGAATCGTATCGATCAGAGATTGAACCTTGTCGGTGGGGCCTTCCTTGCGCAGAAAATCCAGCATCATGCCAACGGTTTTTCCCGCAACCGCGGGATCAATGCCGGTCTTGGCGGCAAGTTGCTCGATCAATTCGTCCATGATGCCCCACCTGTTCCGGTTGCTCGCCGGATCCTTGCTTATGATTTCATCTTGATACCCCGCGACACGAAATACAAGCGACGACTGCAAAACGGACCGCGTTCGACCTTCAATCGCGCTGGAGGTGTTGCCGCAATGCAAGACCAAACGCTTGATTCATTGTCGAAACGTTGCAGTTTCTCAGCGATTGCGATTGGAACGTTCATCCGAGGACGTCGACATTGGTTTGAGTGCGGCGATTTTCGACTGCTACACGATGGCTCGTTGGGTTCAATCGGTACAGAACATGACGTATGATGATCGCGACGAGACAGCGAGAGGCGATGAAATGGCGACGACCGCGACTCAGATTGGCGATACCGATCAAACCATATTCATCGGCAAGGGCGA
>JBQCIZ010000185.1:0-6587 GCA_051953235.1 Nitrobacter sp.
CTCTGCGCCGGCAGCAGGTCGACGCCCGACGTCATGGGCATGACGTGCATGTGTAGGTGAAACACGATCTGTCCGCTGGCGGCCTCGCTGAACTGCTGGACGATAATGCCCTCCGCATGGAAGGCCTTCATGGCGGCAATCGCGATTGTTTTCGCGGTTCGCGCCACTTCTGCGAAATCATCTGGTGAAATATCGAGGATGCCCCGCGCCGGCGCCTTTGGAATCACCAGTGTATGGCCCGGCGAGCGCGGCATGATGTCGAGAAACGCAAACGTGCGCTCGTTCTCGTAAACCTTGAAGCACGGAATTTCGCCGCGAAGGATTTTGGCGAAGATGTTCTGATCGTCGTAGGCCGGCATTGTCCCATCCTGTCTGCGCGCCGCGCAGTTCGGTTGCATCCGTCGCAGCATTTGACCGTCGCATCGGTCGCCGCAAGCGTTTTCCTGTGGCGCAGGCAGTAACTTGCAAAGGCTTCCATGTCGCATGAGACGAGTGCGGCAGGCTGCGCGCCTCCACGGTTCCCTCGCGCATGATCCGGCTTGCGCTCCCCCGGCGTCGAAGTATCCTTCCATAAAGGAATATTGGTTCTGTTAGACAGAACGTATAGGAGAGCTCCGGATGCGTGAGACAATCGGCTTCATCGGCCTCGGCGTCATGGGCGAGCCGATCTGCCGCAACCTGGCCCGCAAGAGCGGCAGATCGGTCCTTGGCTTCGATCTGGCCGACGCGCCGTTGCAGCGGCTCGCGGAGGACGGTGTCACGCGCGCTGCGTCGCCGGCCGCGCTTGCGCAACAATGCGGCGTGATTTTCCTGGCGCTGCCAAGCGGCAAGCATGTCGAGGCGGTCTGCGGCGGCCCGGACGGGTTGTTGGCCCACGCCACGGCGCAACACACAATCGTCGATCTCGGCACCTCGGCCGTCGATCTCACGCGTTCACTCGCTGGGCGTTTCGCCGCCAAGGGTACCGGCTATGCCGACGCGCCGATCGCGCGCACCCGGCAAGCGGCGGAGGAGGGCACGCTCAGCGTCATGGTCGGCGCGGATGCGGCGACATTTGTAAAACTCAAGCCGCTGATCGAGACTTTCGCGACCGACATTACCCATTGCGGCCCGGTCGGATCGGGACAGGTGGTGAAAATCCTCAACAATATGGTGCTGATGCAGACGGTGGTAGCGTTGGCCGAAGCGTTGGAAGCCGCAAAGCGCGCCGGGCTCGATGGACGACTACTGTTCGAAACGCTCATGAAAGGCTCCGCCGACAGTTTTGCGCTGCGTAACCACGGCATGAAGGCGATGTTGGTCGACACGTTCCCGGAGCGGGCGTTTTCCACGCAGTACGCGCGCAAGGATCTCGGTTACGCGCTTGATCTCGCGAGGTCGGTCGATGTCAGGATGGAAGGTGCCGAGCTGGCCGACCGGTTGCTGGCTGCGACCACCGATCAAGGATTCGGCGATCTGTACTGGCCGGTGGTGTCGCGTGTGATCGCATCCCGCCGCCAAACCAAAACGGGTGCAGCATGAAAAGCTCCGCAGCAAGAGCAATGCCAGACGTGCCGGCGCGAGGCGAGGGTGTTGCCGCCGTCGAGCGGGCGCTGGCCATTGTCGGTGCGGTCGAAGCTCGCGACCGTCCTGCGACATTGGCGGAGCTTGCGCTGGCGACGGGCTTCTACAAGAGCACCATCCTGCGTCTGCTGTCGTCTCTGATGGCGTCCGGCTACGTCTCGCGGCTGCGTGACGGCCGCTATGAACTGGGGCCGACCGCATTCCGGCTTGGCGCCGCGTTCGCGCGCAAGAACGCGCTGAGCCACCACGTCATGCCAGCTCTTCAGGAGCTTGTCGATCGCGGCACCGAGAGCGCATCGTTTCATGTCCGGCAGGACGCCGAGAACCGGCTGTGTCTGTTCCGGGTGAACTCGCATCATGAGACCCTTGATCGCGTCGAAGCCGGCCGCGTTTATCCGCTACGCGCCGGCGCGGCCGGGCACATTATTCTCGCTTTCGATGGCGCTGAGGGGCCCCGCTACGACGGCATTCGGGCCGAGCGCTGCAATATCTCGCTGGGCGAACGGGACCCCAGTTGTGCCGCGGTGGCCGCGCCGGTGTTCGGACCGCGGGATGCGCTGGCCGGCGTGTTGTCGCTGTCCGGTCCAAGCGATCGCTTTACGCCCGCCGACATCGCACGCATGAAGACAGTGTTGCGCTCTGTCGCGGTGCAGTTGACGCGCGCGCTTGGTGGCATCTGGCCGGGCGATGAGGCTGGATAAGCGCAGTTAGCGCGGCACGAGATCAAGGCCCGTGGATCGATAGGCTTCGATGGCGCGCTCCGAGCGCAGCGCGTCGAGAAATTGCCGCGCGGCTGCGCGGTTCGGCGTATCTGTGAACAGCGCGCCCGCAAGCCGCGAGGCTTTCTGCACGGCCTCGGGAAAGCGGCCGACGATTTCCACTGTCGGCACGGTCATCAGTTCGCTGATCTGCTGCACGGCGAGATCGGCTTCGCCCGTGAGCAGCTTCTCGGCGGTGAAGCCCGCAGGAATGACCGTGGCCCTTGCCTTGATGGCGTCGGCGATCCCGAGCTGGTCCAGCACGTTGCGGAAATGGATGCCGCTCGCGCCGGCCTGCGAATAGGCGATCGAGCGGGCATTGAGCAGTGTCTGCCTGAACGCATCGACGGTTGCGATGTCGGGGTGTGGCGCCCCCCTGGGAACGGCGATGCCGACCCGGCTCTGCACGACCTCGAACCGGCTCGCCGGATCGATAATATTCTGTGCCGCCAGCTCGTCCATTGCCTCTGTCATGATCACGAGCGCATCGGCACGGTCGCCGCTTGCGATGGTCTTCATGATGACGGTTGTCGGATTCCAGTCGATCTCAAGGTTCACGCCGGCCGCCGCGAGGTCGGGCACGATGACCTGATCGAAGGCCTGGCGGATCGCCAGCGCGCACATCACCTTCAGATGCGTGGATTGATCGGCCATCTTCGTCTGCTCCTGCATTGATGCTGCGGCTTGTCGTCGCCCACGACAATGACGTCAAGACGCATCCGCCGGAAGGGGTTTTGCGCGCGCGGCTGCATTGACGGCGGACGGCAGCAGTCTTAATCCGGACGGCACCACATATAAGGACACTGGCGATGGCGCCTCGCATTGTGCTGCTTCATGCAACTCCGGTTGCGATGCAACCGGTTCAAGCCGCGTTTCAGCAGCGCTGGCCGGAGGCCGAAACCATCAACCTGCTCGACGACGGCCTGTCGATCGACCGCGCTCGCGACGCCGATTTGACCCAGGCCATGATCGAACGCTTTGTCGGATTCGGGGAATACGGCGCGCGCATGGGCGCCGACGGCATTCTGGTGACGTGCTCGGCGTTCGGTCCCGCCATCGAACGGCTGGCAGATTCGCTGCCGGTGCCGGTTTTGAAGCCCAACGAGGCGATGTTTGAGGCAGCGGTGGCGCAGGGCAGCCGCATCGGAATGCTCGCGACCTTCGCGCCTTCCGTCAGCACCATGACCGACGAGTTCGAGGACTATGTGTCGCGCAGCGGCAAGCAGGCGACGCTGAAAACGATCGTCGTCGATGATGCAATGAAACTACTGCGTGCGGGCGACGCGGAGGCTCACAATCGCCTGGTGGGTGCGCGGGCTCCGGATCTGAAGGATTGCGATGCGATCATGCTGGCGCATTTCTCGACATCACGGGCCGCCGGGAAAGTGCGCGCGGCCGTGACTGCGCCCGTACTGACCGCGCCGCATGCGGCGGTCGAGCGGATGCGCGCTCTCGTCGAAAGATGAAGGCTAGTCGCGCCGCCGCTCCAGCGGTCGCGTCAGGCCGAGCTGGCTGATGCGGTCGCGTGTGAGCTGGTCCCGCGCGCCTTCCTCGATCAGAAGTTTGATCAGGGCCAGCCGCTTCGATTCATCGGTGGCTTCAGCCAGTAGCTTCCGATAGCGGTCGTAGTCGTATCCCTGCTCACGTTCAGTCATGTGCCCGCGCCCCGCGATGCCCGTTTCTGGTTGGGCAGCGATCATACGCGGACGTTCACGGCGGCGCCACGCTCTGTTCACAACTTTGGTGAATCAGTCCCTTCGGTCTTGGAACCGCAAATCGGCGGTCAGTTGCAAGGGTGCCTACGGCCGTTCTGTCCGAGATAGGACGCCGCGCTTTGCTTGCAGCGTACATGGGCCGGTCCGTCGTAATAGGCGAAAGGCCGATCCGGCAATACCGCGGGTCCGTAGTTATGGAGGTAGATGCCGGTCGCGGCGGCATGATGCCGGTGGTGGTGATGTCTGTGATGGTGGTGCGACCGCGCCAGCGCCGGAACCGAGAAGGTCATCGAAACAGCCACGGCGATGGTCAGAAGTCTGATGGTCGTCATGGGCGAATCTCCCTCGGCTGCGGTATGGCATCGTGCCAATCAACCGGGATCGGGCATGATCGGTTCCATGTTCAGGCCGGTCTCGCCCCCTGTCAACGGCAGCCGGGATGGCCGGATGCTCCCTCTTCAAGTGGCTGATAATGCCGAGTACGCTGAACTCCGCATGTATCTGGGGAGACCTGATTGATCACGCTTTATCATTGCGCCGCCGCCCGTTCGTTCCGCCCGCTGTGGACGCTGGAAGAGCTTGGGCTGCCCTACGATCTCCGGATGCTGCCGTTTCCACCGCGGGCGCTGGCCAAGGACTATCTCGCCATCAACCCGCTCGGCACGATCCCGCTGCTCCTCGACGGCGGCACCCGGATGACGGAATCGGCGGCGATCGCGCACTATCTGGTCACCCGCTACGGTCCGACGCCGCTGGCGCTTGCGACCAACGAGCCGGACTATGGCGCGTTCCTCAACTGGCTGCATTTCGGCGAAGCGACTCTGACGTTCCCGCAGACGCTGGTGCTGCGCTATTCGCAGCTTGAGCCGGAGGAGCGGCGCAACCCACAAGTGGCGACCGACTACGCAAAGTGGTTTCATGGCCGTCTGCGCGGCATCGAAGCCGCGCTCGCAGACCGCGAAGTGCTGTGCGGCGGACGTTTCACGGTGGCCGATGTGTCGGTCGGCTATGCGCTGCTGCTGGCGTCCCGCATCGGCCTTGCCAAGGATTTCACCCCCAACGTCGCGGACTACTGGCAAAGGCTGCAGAAGCGCGACGGCTATCGTAGGGCGGTGGAGGCCGAAAACCTCGCCAGCGACCGGCAGGGCATCCCCCGCCGGGCCTATTGAGCGGCGATTGCCGGCGCGGCCGGATCAGCCCGGATTGGCTTTCAGGCCCGCCGCTTCGATCCCAGCGATGGCGCAGGCCTCGTCGTTGTCGGAGGTGTCGCCGCTGATGCCGACCGCGCCGAGCAACTTGCTGCTGCTGTCCTGAATCAGGACGCCGCCGGGCACCGGCACCAGCCGGCCCTGCGCCAGCGCATTGACCGCATCGACGAAATAGGCCTGCTCCTGCGCGCGCTGGAAGATGGCGCGCGAGCCCATGCCGAGCGACAGCGCGCCATAGGCTTTGCCATGGGCGATCTCGCTGCGCAGCAGGCTGGTGCCATCCTGCGCCGCCGTGATCTTCACGCAGCCGCGCGCGTCAAGAATGGTGACGACCAGCGGCTTCAGTTTCTTTTCGATGCCCTTAGCGAGGGCGACATCGAGGATCTTGCGGGCAACGTCGAGGGTGAGATCGGTCATAATGGGTCCTTAGGTCGGGTGAGGGATTGAGTTTGCTTTGGCGCTGTCGAGGCTCATCGCCAACACACGGGAAACATGCAGCGCGGTGCGGTTGGCGCCATCCGCGATCTGGTGACGGCAGGAGGTGCCGTCGGCGACCACAAGGGTCGCCGTATCGGCCTTGCGCACCGCCGGGAGCAGCGAAAGCTCCGCCATCTGAATCGAAGCGTCGTAGGTCTCGGCGCCGAAGCCAAAGGCTCCGGCCATGCCGCAGCAACTCGATTGGATGGTGTCGACCTTGAGATCGGGAATGAGACGCAGAACCTGTTCCACCGGCTTGAACGCGCCGAACGATTTCTGATGACAATGTCCGTGAACGATCGCGCTGTCCGCGATTTTGCCGAGTGGCAGTTGCAGCCGTCCCGCGGAGGCTTCGCGCGCCAGAAACTCCTCGAACAGCAGCGCATGCGCGCTGACGGACTGCGCGGCCTCGTCGCGCCGCAGGGACAAAAGCTCGTCGCGCAGCGTCAGCAGGCAACTCGGTTCGAGGCCCACAATTGGCACGCCGCGTGCAGCGAACGGCGCATAGACCGCAACGAGGCGATCGAGCTCGGCCCGTGCTTCGTCGACCAGTCCTGCCGAGAGAAACGTACGGCCGCAGCAGAGCGGGCGAGCGCCATCGGCAGGCTTGGGCAGGTGCACGCGATAACCGCCCGCGACCAGAACGCGAAGCGCGTCATCGAGGTTCTCGCGCTCATAGGCGCGGTTGAAGGTGTCCGCGAACAGCACGACCTCGCGGCCGTCTGCCGGGCCGACGACTTCGGTGCCAGGTGCGAACGTGTCGCGGCGCCATGTCGGCAGGCTGCGTTTGGCACTGATGCCGGCAAATGTCTCGAACAGGCTTCGCAGCAACGGACTTTTGTTGCGCAGGTTCGCCAATGGCGCGA
>JBQCIZ010000186.1:0-2494 GCA_051953235.1 Nitrobacter sp.
GCATGGCGTGCTGGGCTTCACCCGCGCGCTCGCCGCCGAACTCGGCAAGGACGGCGTTCGGGTCAACGCCATCGGTCCGGGCTTCATTGCCACGCCGCTGAATGCGCAGGCGCGCGCCACCAATCCGGAACTGGTCAAGAGCTTCATGGACCACACGCCACTCGGACGTCCGGGGACCGCGGAGGACATGGTGGGACCGGCCATCTTCCTCGCCTCCGATCTCTCGGCCTATGTCACCGGCGCGATCGTGATGGCCGACGGCGGTTATCGCGCGGTCTAGCTGGACATGCGGCGCGCAGTCCGCGTCACCGGCGCGGACATTCGCGATAGCCGAACTTGTCGATGATGTCGGCGCCGGAAATCGTGTGGAACGCCAGCGTATCCATGTAGTGATGGTCCATGACGTACTGGCGCAGTTTCGGATTGTAGGCGTTCAGCATCCGATGCGTTGAATTGGCATTGATGCGGCGCTGGCGGTCGTGGCCGGAATGAAACAGCAGCCGTGCGCTACGCTCGACGCAGACATTGCGCACACCGAGAAACAGCGTGCAGTTCGACTGGCAATGCCCCTTGATGCGGAACAGCTCGCCGCTGGCATTGACGCGATCAATCTCCGGCTGGAAATCCTGAATCCAGCCGCCTTTGGCGAACCGTTCCGAGGTCGCGGCATGACCGGCGGATGACCCCATCAGACAGAGACTCGCGAAACAAAGCGCTCCAAGAAAACCGACAAGATATTTCATCTTGCACCTCCCGATGCACCGATCGTGTCAGCCGAACCGCACCCGATTGCGCGCGCGTGCCTTCTCCGCCTCTATCGCGCGGTCGCGCGCGGGCGCCTGCGTCTGCAGCGACGCCAGCAGATGATGTGCGGCGTGCGCGACATCGTGAACAGCGCGGTCGAAAGCCGCCTGATTGGCGGCCGATGGCTTGTTGAAGCCCGACAGTTTGCGAACGAACTGCAGGGCGGATGCCTGAATCTCGTCGTCCGTCGCCGGCGGCTCGAAGTTAAATAGCGTCTTGATATTGCGGCACATGGCGCGTCTCCGGCTCGTTCCCCCGCAAAGCCGAACATATACCGCAGCAATCGCGACCGCTACCGGCGATACGCCCTCTCGCTAGAACCGCAGCCAGAAGTGGATGCCGCGCTTGCCGCAGAACAGCGTGAGCCATATCAACGCCGGCCAGGTCACGATAATGAAGAGATCGCCGGCCACGGTGTTCCAATATCCCTCCGGAAAGAAGCGGTCGAGGCTGGCACGGAGATAGGCCGTCGCGAGACCAGTCAGCACCCACAGAATGACGAGGGCAATCCGTCGCGGCCATCTTCGATCTGTTTTCATGGCAGCAACCCGATCACGCCCAGCAGTCCATGGCGGAGACCGAAGCGCAGGACGAACGTGAAGACAGGCCAGGTCACGAACACGACGAGCGTTCCGTAGAGATCGTGATACGGCCCCTGCGGAATTGAAGGCGCGACGTGATGAAGAAGCAGCAGGCTTGCGATGCCGCCGAGCAGGATCAGCCCCGCCCATACCAACAGCATCATGGCTGCCCAGATCACCCGCTGGCCGTAGTTGCCGGACATGACGCTCACCGCCGATCGAGCGAGTGGCCGAAGCGGCGAAAGAACCAGCGCATGCCGAAATACCAGAGCGTGCCGCCGAGGCAGCCGCATACGATCAGGATGACGATGTTGGCGGGCTCAAAGCTGCCGCTCCACACAATCATTCCCACGGTCCAGATCAGGGCAAAGACAACCGAACCCGTCTTCAGCCGGTTCGACAAGGGCATGGCGCCGCTCCGTGCGATCAATGAAATCCTGACGCATGATGGATCGATGCGATGCCGGATACCGTGAGACAGATCACGCAACGCGGGCGAACGGCCTCAGCGCGCTGAACCGCTTTGATCCGCATCGCGACAGCCGCCGCTCCCGCAAAGCAGTGCGATGTGCTATAGCCCGCGCAAGCAAGAACAAACGTCAGGGAGCAAACACCATGCGCACGATCCGCATCATGTCGTCGGCGATCTTTGCGGCGGCCCTTGCATCCATTTCAGTAGCAGCGATGGCAGCGGACTATCCGGCGCCGAAACAGGGCGACTGGATCGCGAAGGATTTCAAATTCCACACCGGTCAGGTGATGCCGGAATTGCGGTTGCATTACACGACGATCGGCGAGCCGAGCGGTGAGCCTATCCTGGTACTGCACGGCTCCGGCGGCTCGGCGGCGAGCATGCTCACGCCGAATTTCGCCGGCGAACTGTATGGCCCCGGCCAGCCGTTCGACGCCGCGAAATACTACATCATCATTCCCGACGGCATCGGCCACGGCAAATCGTCGAAGCCGTCCGACGGCATGAAGACCGCCTTCCCGAAATACGACTATGACGACATGGTGGAAGCGCAGCATCGCCTGTTGGCCGAAGGTCTCGGCGTCAAGCACGTGCGGCTCATCATCGGCAATTCGATGGGCGGCATGCAGACCTGGAT
>JBQCIZ010000187.1:0-2130 GCA_051953235.1 Nitrobacter sp.
TTCATCGTCAACCGCATCCTGCTGCCGATGATCAACGAGGCGATCTACACGCTGTATGAAGGCGTTGGCAACGTCGAGGCGATCGATGCGGCGATGAAACTCGGCGCGCATCATCCCATGGGGCCGCTCGAATTGGCAGACTTCATCGGCCTCGACACTTGCCTGTCGATCATGCAGGTGTTGCACGAAGGACTCGCCGACTCCAAGTACCGGCCGTGTCCGCTGCTCGTGAAATACGTCGAAGCCGGATGGCTCGGCCGCAAGAGCCAACGCGGCTTCTACGACTATCGCGGCGACAAGCCGGTCCCGACGCGCTGACACGCCGCCGCACCCTATGTGGGTAGAATTTCCTTAACCCTCGCCGGATATGCCTGACGCCAGTGTCAGGTTTTGCGGCGGGTCTGTTCCCATGGATATGAGTCTGGTGATGGCGGCGATGGCCGCCCAGGCGGGCAACACGCAGACGCAAATCGCGACAACGGTTCTCAAATCGAATCTCGATGCCGAGAAATCCAATGTGCTCACGCTGCTGGGCGCAGGGAATACGCCGTCGCTCGCCAATGTCGGCGCCGGGATCGGTGGCAATCTCGATATCTCGGTCTGAGGCCGGCGGCCTGCCAGTTGGTACCGGCCTTGTGCATCAGGGTGTCGTGGCCGCGCTGATCAGCTTGATCGCGTCAGCGCTGTCCCATTCAGCCGGTCCCGCCATGTGTCCGATCTGGCAACCCTGACCGTCGATCAGCACCGAGGTCGGCATGCCGAGCGCCAGACCGATGCTCTTAAGCTCCTGAAAAACCTTGGCTTTCGCATCGTGGAAATTGCCGAGACGGGTCAGGTTGGCATCTTTCAGGAACGCCTTCGGCTTCTCGGCGTCGCGGGTGTCGATGTTGACGGCGACCACGGCAAACTTGTCGCCGCCGAGCTTGCCTTCGAGCCGGTCGAGTGCCGGCATTTCCTTCCGGCAGGGCACGCACCAGGTTGCCCACAGGTTCAGCAGCACTGTCCTGCCCTTCCAGTCGGACAGCTTTTTCTGTTCGCCGTTGCTGTCCAGGAACGCCAGATCCGGCATCTGCAGCGGCTTGGATGCCATCGTCAGGGCCGCCACCTCACCGGTAGCCAGAGGGGCCAGCTTTTTGGACAATTCTAGCGCAGGGCGACAAGGGGCCTCGGCGTGCGCGGTCTGCCTGAGGTGTCCGACGCCGTAGATAAAGGCCGCGGCAAGCAGAACCCCGGCCAGAGAGATGATCGGGCCGCTCGGAGGTCCCTTGCGCCGCGCCGCCGGGGTTGAGGGTGTTTCAGGCATAGTGTTTGTCATCCTGTATAAGATACGGGTATGCAAGGCGTGGTTCTAGACAGCTAAAGCGTCTTGCCGGACGGTTCGGCCGTTTGGCAGGCGTGAAATGAGCGGCAAAGCATGAGCAACAAGATGTGGGGCGGCCGGTTCGGCGAAGGCCCCGACGCGATCATGGAAGAAATCAACGTCTCCATCGACGTCGATCGTCATCTCTATGCCCAGGACATCGCTGCATCCAAGGCCCACGCTGCCATGCTCGCCGCGCAAGGCATCATCACGGCGAATGATGCAAAAAACATTGGCAAGGGTCTAGACACGATTTTGTCAGAGATCGGCAAGGAATCCTTCGATTTCAAGCGCGCGCTCGAGGACATTCACATGAATGTCGAGAGCCGGCTCGGGGAACTGATCGGCGCGGCCGCCGGACGGCTGCATACCGCGCGCTCGCGCAACGATCAGGTCGCGACCGATTTCCGTTTGTATGTCCGCGACACCATCGACGAGGCCGACGCTGCGCTCGCTGAATTCCAGCACGCGCTGGTGACGCGCGCGCTCGAACATGCCGACACCGTCATGCCGGGCTTTACCCATCTGCAAACCGCGCAGCCCGTCACCTTCGGTCATCATCTGATGGCCTATGTCGAAATGACGTCGCGCGATCGCGGCCGTTTCGCTGACGCGCGCAAGCGCTTGAACGAGATTCCGCTCGGCGCGGCGGCGCTCGCGGGCACGTCGTTTCCGATTTATAGTCACCCCACCGCGAAGGCGCTCGGTTTCGATCGGCCGATGGCCAATTCGCTCGATGCCGTGTCCGACCGGGATTTCGTGCTTGAGAC
>JBQCIZ010000188.1:0-8053 GCA_051953235.1 Nitrobacter sp.
CGGAAATGACCGACAACCACGCCATGGTGGTGCCGCTGATGGCGGCGGCGCTGATCGCCTATGGCAGCTCCCGGCTGGTTTGTCAGGAGGGCATCTACCACGCGCTTGCCAAGGGATTCCTGCAACGCGCGGAGGCCGAGCGCGAGCATGCAGCCGGCAACGGAGTCCACTAATCGTGTCGTCATGGCCGGACCTGATCCGGCCATCCACGTCGTCGACCTTTGCCAAGCGAGACGTGGATCACCGGGACACGCCCCGGCATCACGACATCAGGGTTACACAGGCGGTCGCACGAACGATGTGAGATGGATCACGCGCTACCCGTTTGCGAATGCATTGCCGTCATGGATCGAGCAGCTCTCTCCGGAGAAATGGAAATCGAGCACCTCGACTTGCATGCCCTTGCGATTCCGGAAGTTCAGGTGCTTTCCCGGTTGGGTGCCGAAACTCACATTCACGGTGCACGACGAATAGCTCGGGTCGAAACTGATGATCATCCGCCCGGCGCCCGCGCCTTTGCCGCGCTCGGCGAAACCTATAATCTTGCCGCCGCTGAACGTCACATCCCGCGCGCCGCCGTGTGGCTGCTTGTCACCGGGCGCAACTTCCGCGTTACGGGTAGCGACCGAGACCTTGACGAAGAATCGGCCGGCGCCGCTGACGTAGATTGTCCGGTTGACCGTGAACGCCGAATGCCGTTCGCGGCCGTTTGGTAGCCGAAAAGTTCGCTCGGTTGTCCAGGACACGGAGAGGGTCTTGTTGCGGAGTTGCGGGGGCGCGTCACCGGCCCAGAGCGGTCCGGGCAGCAGGCAGGTGGCGATCAATCCGAGTGCAGCGGGCGAGACGATCCGCATGACGTGTCTCCAGCTTCAAGAATTCCAGCGGCCCGCGCGAGTCCGGGCCGAGCATAGTTTGCGCGGAACGCGGCGAACGATCAAGCATTTGCCGACGCGGCGCTGACGCAGCGTGACGCGACAAAAAATTCGAAGCGCGACGGCTGATGGGCTGTGGCCTGGGATCGCGGCGTCTGCCGGGGCAGGCCGGTTCCCGGGTGATCCAGCTCACGAAGCGAGCCGCTTGCCGCGTCGATGTCGGCGCCGCCGTTGCAGCGCGTGACCGTAATCACATCGCCAGCGCTATCGCACAGGCAGGCTGTCTCCATTCGCAACGCCAAGATTTGCAGGAGACTCCCATGGCCGTCGCCGTTTCAACGCTTCAGCACTTGCAAACCGTCATTTGCGCCGTCCCGCTGGCTCGGGGTCGAAGCGCCGCCGGGCGCACGGCCGTCATCAGCCTTCTGCGGTCACGCCAATCGCGCCGTCGTTACCGGGTGATCGCGAGCGCCCGGCGCCTGACCGCCCTGTTCGAATGCCCTGCCGATCGGGGCGGTCAGGCTCACTAGCGCCTGTCGGCGCGGTTGCCCCTTAGCCCGCGAATGCGTTGCCCTCGCTCGCATGCGAATGTTTTCCGTGTTGATTGATTTCAGTGTGACGGTGTGCGGTGGTGTCGCGCAGGTTCAACACGCGGTTTCCGGTGATGCGGCCCGACGGCAGGCCGGTGCATTGCGGCGCGCTGCTCCTGCAATCGGGCGTCATAGCCGGGCGAGGGCGTCGCGGTCGGCGGTGCCGCCGTAGCCGGACCTGTCGCGGTGAGGACCAGGGCGGTCAGTATGAGTCCAATCCGAAAGTCGTAGATCATTGAAAGCTCTTTGGCCCGATCAATTAAATATTAATCCCTTGCGATAACCAACATTCAAGGCCTTCCACGCATCTTCGCTGGTGCCATGGTGAGGAAATCCGACGATCTCGGCGAGCGCCGTCACATGCGTGTCGCCTTTCAGAAGCCGGGATACGTGATTCCGACGCCGGATTCGCCGTGGATCGAGTGCGAGGTGGTTGACATTTCGCAGGGCGGGGTCTGCATCGACGTCGGCAACCTGTTCGTTCCCGACCTGTTCGGCGTCGCCTTCAGTCCGGCCGGTGACGTGTTGCGCGTTTGCCAGCGGA
The DNA here is from genome assembly GCA_051953235.1 of Nitrobacter sp. GTDB lineage: Bacteria > Pseudomonadota > Alphaproteobacteria > Rhizobiales > Xanthobacteraceae > Nitrobacter. The sequence goes on from JBQCIZ010000188.1 coordinate 2,007, forward strand.
TCTGGCGTGACGGCCCGCTGGTCGGCGCCCGCTTCGTGTCCGCGAAGGAGCTACGGCAGGGCAAGCTCACGTCGCCGGACGCCCGGCGCGAACCGGAAACCGTCCGCTGACACGCCGTTTGTCGCGAGATGGGCGGGTTTGCCAGCATCGGTAGAGCCGGATAAGACGTGTCCGAACGGCGCACCAGCGGGCCGAAGGGGCACCCAAAGAATGCGAATTCTCTGCACCAACGACGACGGCATCCACGCGCCCGGCCTCAAGATCGTCGAACAAATCGCCAGGGAATTATCCGACGATGTCTGGGTGGTCGCACCCGAACTCGATCAGTCCGGCGTCTCGCATTCGCTGTCGCTCAACGATCCCCTGCGGCTGCGCGACGTCGGTCCGCGGCACTTCGCAGTACGCGGCACGCCGACCGATTGCGTGATCATGGGATCGCGCCACATCCTCGGCGACAAGGGACCGGACCTCGTGCTGTCCGGTGTCAACCGTGGCCGCAACGTCGCCGAGGACGTGGTCTATTCCGGCACCATCGCCGGTGCGCTCGAAGGAACGATTCTCGGGTTGCCGTCATTCGCGCTGTCGCAGGAATTCAGCATGGAAACCCGCAACAAGCCGTTGTGGGAAACCGCGCTGAAATTCGGGCCGCCGATCCTGCGCAAGGTGATCGCCGCCGGCGTGCCGAAAAACACCGTGGTCAACATCAACTTCCCGGCCTGTGCACCGGAGGACGTCGCGGGCGTGCTGGTGACGCGGCAGGGCAAGCGCAATCTCGGTTTTCTCAAGATCGACGAGCGCCGCGATGGCCGCGGCAATCCGTATTTCTGGATCGGCTTCGAACGCGCGGCGATGATGGATGCGCCGGCCGCCGGCACCGATCTTGCGGCACTGGCCGAGCGCTGCGTCTCGGTGACGCCGCTGCGTCTCGATCGCACGGACGATGCGTTCGCCGAGGTGCTGACCACCACCTTGAAGTAGAACATTCGACCGCGTTGTCTGCGCGGTTCAGGCGGCCGCGGTGCCCCTGAGCGTGCGCTCGATCATGGCGGCGAGCGTTTCCATCTGGAATGGCTTCTGCAGCGCCGGACGGTCGCGATATTCAGGCGGCAGACCCTGCGTGCCGTAACCGGTTGCGAAGATGAAGGGCCGATTGCGCGCGGCGATGACTTCGGCTACCGGCGAAATCAGCTTGCCGTTGACGTTGACATCGAGGATCGCGATGTCGAAGCTCGTTATGCGCGCGAGCCTCATCGCTTGATCGATTTCGCCGGCTTCCGCTGCGATGCTGTAGCCAAGCTCTTCCAGCATATCCGCAACCATCATGCGGATCATGACCTCATCCTCGACGAGGAACACGGCGCCGCCGGACGGCTTCGCAGGCGTCATGATGGTGGATCCTTGCCCAATTCCCAACACAGAGTCGCAAATTACGTGATCGAACGCAATGCGCGCATGCTGTTCGCGGGTGCGAAAGGTCAAGCCTTTCAGTCCCGGCCCCGCGGCCGGGCGCGCATATCCGATTGAGGTTCTGCCCGGCCGCCTAACGCGCCATCTGAGGGCCGGTTCCGGCCCCGGAACAAAAATCTGTGCGCCGGATTGATCCGGCGGACGATCCCCGCAGATTGCGTCAACTTATCTGCGATATGTGCTGTCCGTGACCGCCAGCGCTCGTGAGTCCATCCATGCCCGACAGCCAGCCGCCTGAGAAGATGATGTTTCAGCTCAACCTGCGGCGGCGCGGGATCAGCGATCAGCGCGTGCTGCGGGCGATGGAGAACGTCCCGCGTGATGCTTTTGTGGACGAGGCGGATCGTGTGGATGCCTGGCGCGATACCGCGCTTGGCATTGCCTGTGGCCAGACCATCAGCCAGCCATTCGTGGTCGCCTACATGACCGAGCGGCTTGAATTGCGCGACGACCACCGGGTGCTGGAGATCGGGACCGGCTCCGGCTATCAGGCCGCGATTCTGTCGCGCCTATGCCGGGAGGTCGTGACCATCGAACGATTTCGTGCGCTTGCCGACCGGGCCCGGGTCCGGCTCGAGAAGCTGCACTGCGACAATATCGAGGTGATGCTGGGCGACGGCTTTGATGTCCCGGCCGATCTGGGATCGTTCGACCGCATCATGGTGACGGCCGCCATGGAGCAGATTCCGGAGGCGCTCACGGCCCGGCTCGAGCCGGATGGACTCCTGATTGCACCTATCGGTCCGCAGAACGGACCGCAGACCCTGATCTCCGTCCGCCAGACCGAGAGCGGGCCTGTCCGCAAGGACTTGCTTGACGTCCGCTTCGTGCCGGCGCTGCCGGGGATCGCCCGCGAACTGTAACCGGGCGGCCTCGGTAGGCTCGGCCCCAAGTTCGGTTGCGCCGGCAACACGTTATTCGCACGGTTAAAGGCTTGTTTACTGGGAGCGTGTTTACTCAATTTGTTGTTAGTTGCGTACGAGTGAGTAACCATGTCCCGTGTCGCCGAGTTGCTTTGCTCGCGTCGCGTACCGCAGGTGGCGGTGCTGGCGCTGATGTCCATCGGTTTTGCCGGATGCAGCGCGGACATGTCCACGCGCCTCGCGCAGTTCGATGGCGGACCCCAACAATCCCAGCAATCAAGCCATTTCGGTTGGCAGCGTGAGACCACCGGTTCGGTCGCGTCCGCGCCCGTCGCCCCGGTCGAGCGACGCGAGCTGCCACAATATTCGCGGCCGCAATATCAGTCCCAGCCGTTGCCGCCGCCAATCTCGACGCCGAAATCCTATCCGGTCGCATCCGGCGTTTCGGGTGGCGGTCGTGGTGTCGGCTCCTATGCGCCTCCCGCGCGTCCGATCGAATCCACCGGCACCGTCGTCCCGCGTTCGGCGGCGGCCCGGCACGATGGCTGGAATCACAATGGGGGCACGACGATCATCGTCGGCACCAGCGACACGCTGGAAGGGCTGTCGCATCGCTATGGCGTCTCCACTGCCGAGATCCTGAAAGCCAACGGTTACCGCGGGCCGCGCCGCTTGCAGCCCGGTCAGCAACTGGTCATTCCGAAGCGCGCGGTTGCAACGGCTGCGCCCGTGGCAGCTCCGGCCGCAAAACCTGTGGCGGTCGCTGCTGCGGCGCCCGGCGTGCACTTCGTCAATCGCGGCGACACGTTGATGAGTATCGCCCGTCACAATCACATCTCCGTCGCCGAACTGGCGCGTGCCAACGGGCTTTCACATGATGCCAAGCTCAAGCTCGGCATGAAGATCACCGTGCCATCGAAGGCGGCAGCGGCACCCGCTCATCCGGCGGCCGTCGCGGCGGCACCGGTTGCGGCGCCTGCGCCAGAAGTTCACGTCGCGGCTGCCGCGCCTGCGGCGCCGGTTCAGAAGGCCAATCTCGCCGTTGCGACGGCAACGCCGGAAGCGGCAGTGGTCAAGCCGGCGGTGAAGGCGGCGGAAGCTACCGGCGCACTGCCGACATTCCGCTGGCCGGTGCGCGGCCGCGTGATCGCGGCTTACGGCGCCAAGACCAACGGCAAGTCCAACGACGGCATCAACGTCGCCGTGCCTGAAGGTACGCCTGTGAAGGCGGCGGAAGACGGCGTCGTGGCCTATGCCGGCAACGAACTCAAAGGTTATGGCAATCTGATCCTGGTTCGGCACGCCAACGGATATGTGACCGCATATGCCCATGCAAGTGAGCTGTTGGTGAAGCGCGGAGATAGCATCAAGCGCGGCCAGGTCATTGCCAAATCGGGTCAATCGGGTGAGGTGGCGTCGCCGCAGCTCCACTTCGAGATCCGCAAAGGATCTACACCGGTTGACCCGCTTCATTTCCTGAATGGAGCGTGAGAGTTCGACGTAGCACTCGGGGACAAAACAAAATGCCCGGCCTTCGAGCCGGGCATTTTAATTTGCGGTGCGTGTTCGTGAATTCTATCGGGCTGAAAGCTTCACGCCCAGCCGTCCCGCCAGTTCCTGCGTGAACTGCCAGGCGACGCGGCCCGAACGGGAGCCGCGTGTGGTCGACCATTCCAGCGCCTCGCGCTCGAGCTCGGCATCATCGATCCTGATGCCGAAGTGGGCACAATAGCCGCGCACCATTGCGAGGTATTCGTCCTGGCTGCACCGGTGAAAGCCGAGCCACAAGCCGAAGCGATCGGATAGCGACACCTTTTCCTCGACTGCTTCACCGGGATTGATCGCGGTCGAGCGTTCGTTCTCGATCATCTCTCGCGCGAGCAGGTGACGGCGGTTCGACGTCGCATAGAGGATGACGTTGTCCGGCCGGCCTTCGATGCCGCCTTCGAGCACGGCCTTCAGGGACTTGTACGATGCATCGTTGCCGTCGAACGACAGGTCGTCGCAGAACACGATGAAGCGGAAATCGGATGCGCGCAGGATCTCCATGAGCGCCGGCAGGCTCTCGATATCCTCGCGATGGATTTCGATCAGCTTGAGGCGGCCGCCAACCTGGGTATTGACGTCGGCGTGAGCTGCCTTGACCAGCGACGACTTGCCCATGCCGCGCGCGCCCCAGAGCAGCGCGTTGTTCGCGGGCAGGCTTTTGGCGAAGCGTTCGGTGTTCTCGATCAGGATATCGCGCATCCGGTCGATGCCCTTGAGCAGGCCGAGATCGACGCGGCTGACGCGGGGAACGGGCGCAAGCCGCCCGTCCGGATGCCAGATGAAGGCGTCTGCCTGCGCCAAGATGCGTTGATTGTCGGGCCTTGCGCCCGTCGAGGACATGCCGGCGGCGATCGTTTCCAGCGCGCGGGCGATCCGCTCCACGACGTCGGGCGACACGGCAGCGCTTTCCGGACGATTTGTCGCGCGGGTACGGGGTTTGCGGGAAACAGCCTTGGAGGCCGGGCGGGAGCCTGTTTTACGTGACTTTTTTGCCATCTTTGCCTTTCCTGAGCCCGCACCCTTAGCGGGGTGTTCCAGCCCCTGCAAGCAGCCGAAATAATGAGGCCCGATCAAGGGGCTGGCGGCGTTGCAATTGGGACCGCGGCCGCTATAGTCCGCGCGAATTTGCCCCCAACCGGCCGACTTTGCCGTCGCGCCGGCCTGCTCCGTTTCTCAAGGAATCGTCCGAATGTTCATCACTCCCGCGTTTGCTCAGGCTGGCGGCGCCAGCGATCCCAACGGCATGCTGATGTCGCTGCTGCCGTTCGCGCTGATCTTCGTCATCATGTACTTCCTGATCCTGCGGCCGCAGCAGAAGAAGGTGAAGGATCACAACGAACTCGTGAAGAACATCCGGCGCGGCGACACAGTCGTGACCACGGGTGGCCTGGTCGGCAAGGTCACCAAGGTGGTGGACGACGACCAGATCGAGTTCGAGATTTCCGAAGGCGTTCGGGTGCGGCAGATGCGGCAGATGATCTCCGGCGTGCGCGCCAAGGGCGAACCTGCCAAGGGCGATGCCGGCAAGGACGACGCTGCCGCGAGCTAATAGTGCCGGGGGCGGCCATTCCTGGAATCTGACGGGTTACCTCGATGTTGTATTTTACGCGGTGGAAGGCGCTGGCGATCATCCTGGTCGCCCTCGTGGTCTGCCTGTGCGCCGTACCGAATTTCTTTCCCGAGGCGACGGTCAAGAGCTGGCCGAAATGGGCGCAGCGCCATCTCGTGTTGGGTCTCGACCTGCAGGGCGGCTCGTATCTGCTGCTCGAAGTCGACTCCAACTACGTCAAGAAAGAGAAGCTCGATCAGGTCCGCGACGACGCGCGCAAGACGCTGCGCGACGCGCGCATCCCCTATACCGGCCTTGGCATCAAGAACGGCGTGGTCGAGGTGCGCATCAGCAAGGAGGCGGAATACCAGACCGCGCTCGGCAAGCTGCGCGACCTGTCGCAGCCGCTTGGCGGCCTGCTTGGCTCCAACGGCCAGCGCAGTCTTGAGGTCAGCGATGCCGGCGGCGGGCTGATCCGTCTGACGGTGCCGCAGGCCGCGGTCACCGACCGCATCCGGCAATCGGTCGAGCAGTCGATCCAGATCGTCGAGAAGCGCGTCAACGAACTCGGCACCGTCGAGCCGCTGATCCAGCGTCAGGGCTCCGACCGCATTCTGGTG
>JBQCIZ010000189.1:0-3435 GCA_051953235.1 Nitrobacter sp.
TGGTCGAGGCCATGCATACGCCTGAATTGCGGCAGGCGCTCGAGAAGGTCGGCCTGCGCATCGTTCCGGATGATCGCGCGACGCCGCAATACCTTGATGGTTACCTGAAAAGCGAACTCACCAAGTGGACGGACGTCATCAAGAAGGCCGGCATTGCCATCGAGTAACGGTGCGGCCGTTGCCCGTCGTCAGAGACGCTATCAGGTTCGATCGGAGGGGTGATCGTCCCGCTTCGCGGCTTCATCCTGTTCGTGCGCGTGCCGCAGCGGGTCGGCGACTTCATCGTAGCCGCTGCGGCTGCTGAAGAACATCAAGGCCATCAATCCGCAGCCGATGACGAGGGAAAAGAAGGTTCCGAGGAATAGCGCGATCCAGCCGTGCTTTCCCATTTCGACGCCCGCGCTCGAAGTCCACACGGAGACCGCCCAGATGATGACCAGAATCAGCAAGGCAATCAGAACGGCAAGGATTGCGATTTGACCGCGGTTGCGCATGGCATCCGTCTCCGGAGGTGTCGCCCGTATTCTTCTTAAGCCGTTTTTGCCGGGACGGAAGGGCGGATTCGCCCTGAACGGGCGCGGCATGGGCTATTTCCTCGCACGCTCCCTGTATCCGCCAGTTTTGACCCGTTGCTGAGGAACTCCCGCTGCCGTGACGAATTGGTCAGGCAAAGGAGAGCATCATGAAAACCGTCACACTGCGTGTCTTGATTGTTTTTGCGCTCTCCGCGGCGCCGGCGTTCGCGCAGAGCAGCGCGGGATCGTCGGACAGCCCGCGTCCTGCGGCAAGTTCAGCGACCAAATCGCATGACACGACAGGAATGGCTCCAAACCGGAGCGGCAGTGGCACGTCTACATCGGGAGGCGCGGATGCGAACGGGGATCAAGGCCGCGATGCCATGCCGGAGAGCAGCAAGACCGTTAAGCCGCTCGATGCGCAGCACAAACCTGAGAAATAGCGGTTGATGCGAAGTGAGTTCGCTGGCTCCGCGTTGATCTGACCTTTGAAGGACAACGAAGAGGGATGCGCAATGGGACTTGCACAATATGCCGTGATGGCACGCGGAGAGAGTTGGACCGTACTTCACGACGGCGATGCCCGTAATGATTACGAGACCAAGGAAGCGGCTTTCGAGGCGGCGGTCGCCGCCGCCAGTCTCGCCATTCGCGAAGGCCACGAGATTCATATCAGCGTGCCGGATCGATCTGCAGGCAACCGGTCGTTGTTGGGCGCGAAAACGGATTGAATGCGCGACGATCGATTGCGTCTGGATGGATCGTGCGCGAGGCTCGGCAGTTGTTCTATATTGCTTGGCGGGAGATTTGACATGAGCCGCTTCCATGACAAGGCCGAAGGCCACACCAAACAGATGATTGGCCAGATGATCGGCGATGAACAACTGGTACGGGATGGGAAGCAGCAGGTCGCTGCGCCCGGCGGCGGGGACACGGGTCAGCATTCGGATCACGGGATCGTCAAGGATGAAAAGGCTGAGGAGCAGCCGAAGGATAAGAAGCGCGCGCAGACCGTCCACAAGGTGGAGCCGCGCCAGCACGGATTGCCCACCAAAGAGAACGTCGGTTCGGAGGGCAAGGCGGAAACGCGCCGGCAGAATCGCCGATGAAAGCGACATAGGTCGGCGAGAGCGCGGACATGGCGTTCGTTCTGATTCTCGATTCCGGCGAGGAGGCGTTCAAAGCCATTACCTAAACTGCCGATCGTGAACAGCTCGCGGGAGCCGCTGTCACGGCGATCGGGGCCTTCGCCCATGCCGGGGTCGGCTGGTTCGACCTCGCCGCCAAACACTACGTTCCGGCGGCGACGCTCGATGGAACGCGCATCGATTGAATCCGGGAAATAATCTCCGGACTCCCGGTCTTGCCGGGAGTCCGGTTTCGTTTTGCAGCTAACGCGTTACTCGGCGCTGCTGACAAGCTTGATCCTGGGCGTCGCGGCCTCGATGAGGTCGCGATAGGCGTCAAGGTAATCCAGCGCCATGCGCCTGGCCGTGAAGCGCGTCTCGAATTCCTTGCGGATGAGCGTCCGGTCGAGTGAAGTCAGCCGGTCGACGGCGGCCACGGCGCTGATCTCGTCCTCGACAATAAAGCCGGTCATGCCGTCGTCGACGATCTCGGGAACAGAGCCGCGGTTATAGGCGATGACAGGCGTTCCGCATGCCATGGCTTCGATCATCACGAGGCCGAAAGGCTCCGGCCAGTCGATCGGCACCAGCAGACCGATGGCGCCGCTCAGGAAGTCCGGCTTTTCATGATCGCTGATCTCGCCGATATACTCGACCAGCGGATGATCCATCATCGGCTTGATCATCTCGTCATAGTATTCCTGATCGGCGCGATCGACCTTTGCCGCGATCTTGAGCGGGATGCCGCACCGAATCGCAATCCTGATGGCGCGGTCGACGCCCTTCTCCGGAGCGATGCGCCCGAGCACGGCGAGATAGCCCGGCTTGGTCGGCTGCGGCGTCAGCAGGTTTTTCGGCAAACCGTGGTGGATCGTACGCAGCCAATTGGCCTGCGGCACCGGACGGCGTTGCGCGTTGGAAATCGACACCACCGGGATCGATGAAAATGTCGTGAATACGGGCTGATGCTCCGGCAGGTCGAGCCGTCCGTGCAGGGTTGTCAGGAACGGCGTCGGCTGTCGCGAAAACAGCGAGAAGGGATAGTAGTCGAGATGGAAGTGGAGGAAATCGAATTCCTCATCATCGCACTTCCGGCGTACGCGTTCCAGCATCACCATGTGCAGTGCGTTCGGATCGCGAACGGCTCCATCGAGCCGTAGCGCCTTCGGCCACGTTGCCTCGAGTCGTGCCGAGGTGTGGGAATCGCCACTGGCGAAAAGCGTCACGTCGTGTCCGAGTGCAACAAGCTCCTCGGTCAACCAATGAACGACACGTTCCGTGCCACCGTATAGCTTCGGCGGAACAGCCTCCGTCAGCGGAGCAACCTGCGCGATGCGCATTGTAGCGCCTCCTGTCATATTGTTTTTCGGCGTTGTCGTCTGGTTTGTCTTGAAGCCAACAGAAGGCGCCGGCTCGTCAGGATCGGGAACGTTTTTGAATTTGCGAGGTTCCCTTCACGAACGAACTTCTTCCACAACGTCACACTGTCGTCTTGGTGATGCCATCTCACTCTTCCAGACAGCTATGCGGTCTTTGCAACGAAGTTGCTGCGCATTGAGGGCATTTCTGTGGGGCTAATGCGGCACTCGGATCGGGATCAAGGCAAGCTACGCTTCGGATAATCTTCTAATCGCCTCGGTGGGACGCATGGACGATCTTTCAGGATACGCAAACCGGCCTTTCGCATTTGTAATGCGTTACTTTCGCCAGCGATCGGCGGCACACGCTGTCATCTTGCTATGCGTTGTTGCAGCGGTCGCGTGCTCGGTCGGAACTCAATACGGCGTCAAATC
>JBQCIZ010000190.1:0-2818 GCA_051953235.1 Nitrobacter sp.
CCTGATCGCGCCGAGCATGTCGCCGACCTGCGAGGTGAAGAAGCCTTTGGCTACCAATCCCAGAAACAGAAAATCCAGCGGCACCATTACAACCAGCGTCGCCAAATAAAGCCCTGCATATCTCTTCACGCCGCCCTCCACTGCTGTCGCCACTCAGCCGGTAACCCTCTAATACGAAGCGAGCGTCCGAAAAGTTGCAATCCGGCATGGAGCCGGATCGCACGTCGCGAGTTAACGCCGCAATGACCAATCCGAGCGTCCCTCCCGTCATCGTCTGGTTTCGCGACGACCTGCGGCTGTCGGATCATCCGGCGCTGCATGCGGCCGCGGCGACCGGCGCGCCGGTGATCTGCCTCTACGTGTTCGACGAGGAAAGTCCGGCCCTGAAACCACCGCAGGCGCGGCCACTCGGCGGCGCGGCGCGCTGGTGGCTTGCGCAATCGCTCCGTGCGCTCGATGCCAATCTGCGCAAACGTGGCACGCAACTCATTCTTCGCAAAGGCCCGGCTGCGAAGGTGATCGCCGGTGTCGCGCGTGATACGCGGGCCGCGGCCGTCTACTGGAACGACATCGCACAGGCGCTGTATCGCGCGATCGCGGCAGAGCTGGAAACCTCGCTCGAACATACCGGCGTGACCGTGAGGATATGCGAGGGTGACCTGCTGGGGAATCCGGCCGCGATCCGCAACAAGGATGGCCGGGGCTTGCGGGTATTCACGCCGTTCTGGAAACGCGTGCTCGCACTCGGCGATCCGCCAAAACCCCTGCCCGCACCGCGCACCCTGAATGGATATCCCGATCTCGACAGCGATACGCTCGAGGACTGGCGGCTCGAACCATCGAAGCCCGATTGGGCCGGCGGGCTTCGCGACACCTGGTCGCCCGGCGAAGCATCAGCGCAAAAACAGCTCAGGGAATTTCTCAAACACACCGTCGCCGGTTACGCGATCGAGCGCGACCGCCCGGACCGCGAGGGCACTTCTCGCCTCTCGCCGCACCTGCGGTTTGGCGAAATCAGCCCACGGCAAGTCTGGCACGCCGCGCGCTTTGCCGCCGCCGAACATCCAAAACTATCGCGCGACGTCGAGAAATTCCTGAGCGAGCTCGGCTGGCGCGAGTTCTGCCGCCATCTGCTGTTCGACGTGCCGGATCTTGCGATGCGCAATCTGCAGGACTCGTTCGACCACTTCCCCTGGCGGCACGATGCGAAGGCCTTGCGAGCCTGGCAACGTGGGCGCACCGGATACCCCATCGTCGACGCCGGCATGCGCGAACTCTGGCACACCGGCGTGATGCACAACCGCGTGCGCATGGTGGTCGCGTCGTGTCTCGTCAAGCACCGGTTGATCGACTGGCGCAAGGGCGAGCAGTGGTTCTGGGATACGCTGGTCGATGCCGATGCCGGCAACAATCCCGCCAACTGGCAATGGGTCGCGGGCTGCGGCGCGGATGCCGCGCCCTATTTCCGCATCTTCAATCCCGTCCTGCAGGGCGAAAAGTTCGATCCCGAAGGCCGCTACGTACGGCGCTGGGTGCCGGAGCTCGCCGAACTTCCCGCCGACCTGATCCATCAGCCTTGGACCGCGACGCCACTCGAACTTGCGAGCGCCAACGTCACGCTCGGCAAGACCTATCCGGAGCCGATCGTGGATCACAAGGCCGCCCGCGAGCGAGCGCTTGCGGCCTACAAAAAGACGCGCGCAGATTAGGTCGCGGTCGGCTTGCTGCGATTGACCAGCAGCACCGCGGCCGCACAGGCGGCCATGCCGAAAATCGACAGCGCGTCAAGCTTCTCGCCGAACAGGACAAAAGCCATGATCGCCGTCACCGCCGGCACCAGATAGAAGAAGCTCGCTACCTGTGTCGCGCCATGGTGGCGGATCAGCCAGTACAGCACACTGATCGAGCCGATCGACAGCACCACCGCTAGCCAGCTCAGCGCCAGCACGAATTCCCTTGTCCAGTGCACGGTCCCGGTTTCGAACAGGCATGAGCCGAGGCCGAAGAAGATCGCCACCACGACGTACTGAACGAGATTGCCGGACCGCCAGTCGATGTGGCTGCAAAATCGCTTCTGATACAGTGCGCCGAATGTGATGCTGACGAGCGACACGCCGGATGCGAACCAGCCCCAGCCGACCTCACCGGTCATCGGCCGCCCATGCAGGATCAGCACGACACCGGCAAGACCCAGGACAAGACCCGCCCATTGCAGCAACGTCACGCGCTCGCCGAGCCAGCGGTTCGCGATGGTCGATGTCAGAATGGGCTGCAGGCCCGGAATCAGCGCCGACAGTCCGACCGGCACCGAATGCGCGATCGCGACCGCCGTACCGCCCAGATAGAATCCGTGCACGAGGATCGCCGCCACGGCACTGTGCGCGATGCCGGCCGGCGACGGCCACTTCGGCCGCCAGATCGCGACGATCGCAGCCATCAGGATAACCACCAGCACCATGCGAATGGCAAGGTAGGTCAGCGGCTCGGCGCCGCTGAGCACATACTTGGTGCCAATGAAGCCGGTGCTCCAGAGCAGAACGAAGACCACCGGCGCTGCGCGCGCAGCCAATTCGTCGAAATCACGATTCATTTGCGGCCCTGAGTGCCCGATCGTATGTTGGGCGGCAAGGACCAATTGCGCAGGAACGCCTGTGCAATTCAACATAGCGCCAGGAAAGCAGGGAATCGCCATGGACGTTCGCGCCGCAGTCGCCGTAGCCGCCGGCAAACCGCTCGAGGTTACGACGGTTCAACTCGAAGGCCCGCGCGAGGGCGAGGTCATGGTCGAGATCAAGGCCACCGGCGTCTGCCATACCGA
>JBQCIZ010000191.1:0-2968 GCA_051953235.1 Nitrobacter sp.
GAACAGGACCTCGCCTGGCGCGAATGGCCGGTCGAGAAGCGACTCAGCCACGCGCTCGTCAACGGCATCACCGAATACATCGAGGAAGACACCGAGGCCGCGCGACAGCTCGCCGACCGCCCGCTAGGCGTCATCGAAGGCACGCTGATGGCCGGCATGAATATCGTCGGCGACCTGTTCGGCGACGGCAAGATGTTCCTGCCTCAGGTGGTGAAGTCCGCGCGCGTGATGAAGCAGGCGGTCGCTTACCTGATGCCCTTCATGGAAGAGGAGAAGGCGCGTAACCTCGCCAACGGCGTAACCGGCGCCGATAAAAACTCCGCCGGCAAGATCGTGCTCGCCACCGTGAAAGGTGACGTCCACGACATCGGCAAGAACATCGTCGGCATCGTGCTCCAGTGCAACAACTATGAGGTGATCGACCTCGGCGTCATGGTTCCTGCGGCGAAGATCATCGAGACGGCAAAAGCCGAAGGCGCCGATATCGTCGGCCTCTCGGGCCTGATCACACCATCGCTGGACGAGATGGGTTACTTCGCAGCAGAACTGGAGCGGCAGGGCCTGAAGCTGCCGCTGCTGATCGGCGGCGCCACCACCAGCCGCGTGCATACCGCTGTGAAGATCGATCCGAACTATCGGAGCGGCCCCGTCGTTCACGTCAACGACGCCAGCCGCGCGGTCGGCGTCGTCGCGTCGCTGATGTCGCCGGAGCGGCGCGAGACCTACGCCACCGAAGTGCGTTCCGAATATGCGAAAATTTCCGCGGCGCACTTCCGCGCGCAACAGGACAAAAAGCGCATTACGCTGGCCGCCGCGCGCGCCAACGCCGTCCCGGTTGACTGGAGCAACTACCGGCCGGCGAAGCCCACATTCCTCGGTACAAGGACATTCACCGACTATCCGCTGGAAGAATTGGTCGAGGTCATCGATTGGACGCCATTCTTCCAGGTGTGGGAATTGACCGGCCGCTATCCTGCCATTCTCGACGACAAGGTGGTGGGCGAGACCGCCCGCTCGCTGTACGACGACGCGCGCAAGATGCTGGACCGTATCGTCAAGGAGAAGTGGTTCAAGGCCAGCGGCGTCATCGGCTTCTGGCCGGCGAACACGGTCGGTGACGATGTCGTCGTCTACAGCGACGAGACCCGCACGACCCCGATCGCGACCTATCACACCCTGCGCCAGCAACTCGAGAAGCGCGAGGGCCGCCACAATGCCGCGCTGTCGGACTTCATCGCGCCGAAGGATACCGGCATTGCCGATTATATCGGCGGATTTACCGTCACAGCCGGGCTCGGCGAGGACGAGATTGCCGCGCGCTTCAAGAACGCCAATGACGATTACTCGTCCATTCTGGTGAAAGCGCTGGCCGATCGCCTGGCCGAAGCCTTTGCCGAGCAGATGCATCAGCGCGTGCGCAAGGAATTCTGGGGTTATGCACCGGAGGAGTCGCTTGGCAACGAGCAGCTCATCAAGGAGGAATATCAGGGCATCCGCCCGGCTCCGGGTTACCCAGCGCAGCCCGACCACACTGAAAAGGAAACCCTGTTCAGGCTGCTTGACGCCACGCGCGCGACCGGCGTCGAACTGACCGAGAGTTTCGCGATGTGGCCCGGCTCATCCGTGTCCGGGCTCTACTACAGCCATCCCGACAGCTATTATTTCGGCGTCGGCAAGATCGAGCGCGACCAGGTCGAGGACTATGCTGCGCGCAAGGGCCGGCCTGTCGAGGAGATGGAGCGCTGGCTGGCACCGATCCTCAACTACATTCCCGGCAGCAGTCCCGCGACCGCATCCACGCAACCCGCACCTGCACGCGAGCCCGCCAACGACTTGACCGCCGCCGACGTCGCGTCGCATCCACCGGGCTGCGCCTGCGCGTTCCATCTACAATACCGCAAGAAGGCGGCGGGTGCGGGTTAAAGTGCGATGTGTTTGACTTGATCTGTCAAGCCCGGCTTTATGCCGGGCATCCACGTCTTTCCTGTTGAGTCTCTGCAAAGACGTGGATGGCCGGAACAAGTCCGGCCATGACGGAAACATTGTTCGGCTTCACCCCTTGACCGCGCCGCCGGTGATGCCGGCGATGAAACGATCGAGGAACAGATTGTAGGCGATCGCCACCGGTACCGCGGCGATCAGCGCACCGGCCATCAATTCACCCCAGAAGAACACGTCGCCGCGGACGAGATCGGTGGTTACGCCGAGGGTGATCGGCTTCTGGTCCGATGCGGAGACGAAGGTCAGCGCATAGACGAATTCCTGCAGCGTCAGGGTGAAGGTGAAGATCACAACGGTCAGGATCGCCGGTACGGACAGCGGAATTGCCATCTTGATGAAGGCGCCGAACAGGCTGCAACCGTCAACAATGGCCGCTTCCTCGATCTCGACCGGAAGTGCCTTGAAGAATCCCATCAGGAGCCACGAGCAGAACGGGATGGTGAAGGTCGGATAGACCAGCACCAGCGACCACATGGAATTCTGCAACCCAAGCTCTGCCACGATGCGCGACAACGGCAGGAACAGCAGGGTCGGCGGCACCAGGTAAGTCAGGAAGATCCCGATGCCGAGCGCCTCGCCCTTTCGGCTCTTCATGCGCGCCAGCGCGTAACCCGCGGGAATCGCCGTGACCAGAGTGATCGCTACCACGCAAACTCCGATCACCAGCGAATTCCACAGCCAGCGCGCGAACAGCGTTTGCTGGAACAGATACTTGACGTGTTCGAGCGTCGGCGGCTCGTTCCACCAGAACGGAACGTTGGTGACGTTATAGAGGTCGCTGTTCGGTTTGAACGCGGTGATCACCATCCAATAGAACGGGAATGCCGCCACGATCACCAGGAGGGCAATTGCGAAGTAAAACGATGTTTCGCGAAGCGCGCGGGCTGCGGGATGTGCCATGTCAGATCTCCCGGCGGCGGATGAAGCGCAGCATCAGAACGACCACCACCAGCAACACCGGCAGCAT
>JBQCIZ010000192.1:0-2194 GCA_051953235.1 Nitrobacter sp.
GAACCTCACGCGGCGGCCGATCTTCGTGCCGTCGGTCAGCGACTACCGGCAGGGCATGCTGGTGTCGGTGCCGCTGCATCTCGATACGTTGCCGGGCAAGCCCGACGGCGCCGCGCTTCATGCCGCGCTGGCGAAGCGCTACGCGGGCAGCATCTATGTGTCGGTGATGCCGCTGGACAACGCTGCCGTGAAGGGTGGACGGCTCGAGCCGGAGGCATTGAACGGCAGCAACAAGCTCGAACTCTATGTCTTCGCGAGCGACAAGCATCGTCAAGCCGTGCTGGTCGCTCGGCTCGACAATCTCGGCAAGGGTGCATCGGGTGCCGCCGTGCAGAACATGCGGTTGATGCTCGGGCTGCCGGATACGGGGCTGGACTAAACCGCTTACCGATTATTTTGGCGCTGCGCGTCATCGCGTAGCGCCAGAATATCGATGTGCTGGATGGTGGCGACGCGGCGATAGCGTTTCAGGTAATCCGAGAAAAATGGATCGGCGACGGCCCATGCCCCCCAGTCGCTGAGGAGGTTGTCGACGAGGATCACTGTCGGCGGCGTTCGCTTGACGTCCTCGATCAGCCACGCGCGTTCGCGGGCGACGTAGGCATCGAGCGCAGCGTCGGCCTTCGCATCTACGAGATGTTCGGCGCGCAGCCGTTTGACGAATTCGCGCACCCACAATCCTTGCTGGCGCGATACCCAGGTGCCGCCGACCGCGCGTGTCAGCGGGTGGCCGATCGAAGCCTCGGACGTCAGCGCCAACACTCTGGGATGCGGGCCGAGCGCGCGCACCGGCTGCTCCAGTACCCGAGCGCTCGAGGCGTCGTTCATCCAGAGCATCGTCGTTATGACAAGCGCGGCGAGACAGGCCAGACCGCCCGCCCGAGAGGCTGGGCGGGCGCGGCTTGCGGATGTATTCAACTCGGAAGCCAGCGCGATCAGTGCGAGCGCCAGCATCGGATACGACTGATAGGACCATCCCTTGCGCTGAAGGGCATAGGCGACGGCAAAGCCGATCGAACCCGCGAGCAGCACCGCGGTAACCGTATCGGGACGTCGGGCACGGATCGCGAGAACCGTCACGACCGATGCCGCCGCCCATGCCAGCATCCCATTGCTCAACAGCAATTCGCCCAGCGGCCGCTTCAGCGGCAGGTAGACGTCGCGGACCAGTGGAAAGATCACGGTGAAATAGGCCGGATAGCAGACGTAGGTGATGACGCTGTAGATCAGCACCAGGCCGCCCGCGATGACGTTCTCCGGCACGAACAGCACGCGCCACGATCGGGCGTGCAGCGCCGCGGCCAGGATCGCGGCACCGGCGGCGAGAACAAAATAGGGCTTGAACGCCAGCGTGATTCCGGCGCCGACGCCGGCCACGACGATCTGCCAGAGCGGCAAGCTGCGCCGTTCCGCGCGCAGGATATAGCCCGCGAGCGCAGGCAGAAACGCGATGAACGCGATGTGCTCCCGCTGGCCAAACGTCTGCATCGGCACGACAAGCAGAATGAAGGCGCAGACGAGCCCCAATGATGCGGACGATCGTTTGCGAACGGCCGCCGATGGCCGCAGCATGCGCGCCGTAGCCAGGGCGGACAGCGCTGCCCCCGCGAACACCAGCACGTCAGTCACCATCTCGGCGCGCAGGCCGAATGCGTGGGCGATGATCGTGCCGGGCATGTAGGCCCACACCGCGATCGGCGGATTGGTCTCGATGATGTCGGCGTAGAGATGCTGGCCTGAGAGAATCTTGTCGCAGACGATCAGCAGCCAGCTCACGTCAGTGTTGGCGGCGACCAGGAAGCGCAGCGCGATAGCAACTGCGACAATGGCGGCGAGCAGCAGCCAGGAGAGGGCAGCCGGACGGGCGGGCCCGGCCGTGGCAGCGCCAGTCGGCGCCGCCGGGCTGCTGTCTCCAGTCATCTACGCCAGCGCGGACGCGTCAAAAGACGTGGAAGATCGCAAGCGCCAGCACGGCCTGCGCGAGGAAGCCGACGGTGAAGGCCAGCGTCCGGAATACCGGCAGGCCCATCGTGTAGACGATCAGATGCGCGACGCGCGCCCAGAAGTAGACCGCGCACGCAAGCACCGTCCATTTGCTGGAGTAGTCGATCGCATTCAGGATCAGCACCAGCGGTGCGAAGATCACGAGGTTCTCGACCGCATTGTCATGCGCGAACATCAGCCGGTTGGCCCA
>JBQCIZ010000193.1:0-3903 GCA_051953235.1 Nitrobacter sp.
AAGGTGCGCGAAGGCGACCGTCAGGCGCCGGAAGGATTCTACAGCATCTCGCCGGCGCAGATGAATCCGCGCTCCGCTTACTATCTCTCGTTCAACACCGGCTATCCCAACGCGTTCGACAAATCGCTCGGCCGCACCGGCTCCGAATTGATGGTGCACGGCGATTGCTCCTCGCGCGGCTGCTACGCCATGACCGACGAACAGATCGCGGAAATCTATGCACTCGGCCGCGAATCGTTCTTCGGCGGCCAGCGCGCGTTCCAGTTCCAGGCCTATCCGTTCCGCATGACGCCGGTGAATTTTGCGAAGCATCGCAACAACCCGAACATGCCGTTCTGGAAGATGATCAAGGAAGGCAACGATCATTTCGAGGTGACGCATCAGGAGCCGAAGGTCGAGTTCTGTGAGCACAAGTATGTGTTCGATCCGGCAGCCCCGCCGGATTCGACCAAGCCGCTGGTGTTCAACGCCTCGGCAAAGTGCCCGGCCTATGTGATCCCCGACGACATCGCGAGCGCCGTGAAGGAAAAGGAGCAGCGGGACAACGCCGAGATCGCGAAGCTGATTTCAAAGGGAACGCCGGTGGCCCGTCTCAACACCGGCATCGATGGTGGCATGAACCGCGTGTTCGCCGCTAAGCTGCCGGACGGCCAGACCGGACTCTCCGATCCGGTTGAGCCGAGCCAGCGGCTTGCATCCTATTCGCCGGCGCCCGGCACCATCCCCGCCACCGTCAACCCGCCACACGATCCGGTGGCAAGCTCTATCGTCTCGGCCCCGTCGTCCGAACCTGTTGTCGCGATGACCCGGCCATCATCGGCGCTACTGGCGTCCGCTGCGCCCAATGCAGAGTCGGATAACATCTTCAGCAGTTTTGCGCGGAAGATGGGTTTTGGCGGGAACGATACGACCGCTTCGGCCAAACCACCCGTTCCGGTGGCGAAGCCAAAGGCCGTGGCTCCCAAGCATGTCGCTCCGCACCGTACGCTCGTCGCGGCGAAGCCCGCGGCACCGCCCAGAGCAACTGAGAAACCGGCCGAGCCGAAGCAGGTGGCGAACGCACGTCCGCTGGCCAAGCCTGCGACTACGGATACGCCCGCGCCGCCCGCCGCGATTCCCGGCGCTGCACCGGTGGTCTCGTCGAATTCATTCGACAGCCGCTTCTCGGCATTCCGGTAATTTCGTTCTCACGCCTGCCTGATATGGCCGATCAATGCGCAGGCGCGCGCGAACCATTGCACGCCCGATCCAGAGCGGCATCGGCCTTGGCGAGACGACGCTGCTGCACGTCGATGATCTCCTGATCCAGCACACAGCGGACCTGGTAATCCTCGACGAAGCGCAACAGTTTCCGCTCGGCGCCGACAAGCTGCCGCGCTGACTCGCAACGGCTTGAGGCATCGGCCGCATTGAAGGCCTCCGTGGCCTGCCGGGCGCGCTCGTCAAGCTTGCGATAGTCGTTCGGGCATCCGGCGTGCGCGGCGCCAAAGCCGAACGTCATGATCGCCGCAATAGTCCATGCCCGGCGCATGCCGGCTCGCCGACCTCGCATCAGCGTCCGCCCGACACGCCGCTATCCCGATTGCGGGGAACGCCGCCGCGCGGAACCGACGGCGCCCTGTAGGAGCCGCCGCCCCCTCCTCCGCTGCTGCCAGCGACAACGCCCGCGATTCCAATCGCCGCGCCCAGCAAGTCGGCGCCACTGATCGGGTTCGAGCTCGCGACACCACCTCCACCACCATCCCGTCCCGGCACGTAGATCAAATCGTGACTGGAGATGGAGGTCGCGCCGCAAGTAGCACAGCAGTTCTCGCACCCCTGATCGCCATCCGGACCCACACCCCAATAGGTGTTCTTGTTGCCGGCCGACCAGGCGCCATAACAGATCTTCTCGCGCGGCTGGCAGCTCAGGCGCACCTTGTGGACCTGCGAGTCGTCGAGCACGTAAGCCTTGTTATTGCCGGGCCAGATGGCATTGCGGGTTTTGGAATGGAAATTGAGATGGACGGTATATTTCCAGGTGTTCTTGAGCGCGAAGACAACGACGTTGGGCCCGAATTCGTCCGGCGGTGGCGACGGACGCTCGGCTTTGGGCGGCTCCTTCGGCGGTGAGGGCTTGTCGAAATCGAACAACTTGTCCGCCGCCTTCATCTGTTGATCGAACTTGCGGCGATTGGCCTTCTTTTTTTGACGCGCCTCCATGCTCTCCATTTCGCTGTTCAGCGCCGCCTGCTCCTGCTCGTTGCGGCGCTGCTCGTCCCTCTTCTGGCCGAGCTCCATGCCCTCCAGCTCGCCTTTCAGCTTCGCCAGTTCCTCCGCATTGCGGCTCGCAGACCCGCCCGCACCGCTGACATCGGACTCGCGCCGCCTGCGCTCCTGCTCCGCTGTAGCGCGCTGCTTCGCCTCGTTGTCGATCTGCCGCTGACGCGCCTGCTGATCAGCGAGCCGGGTCGCGGCATCCGGCGTCTCATTGTCAGGCAGACCTGCCCACCCCCGCGCCGCCTTCTCCACCTTGGAGCGCAAGGACAACGGGTTGACCTTGTCGACGCACTTCTCCCTGGCGTCGGGGTCGAAATCCTTGCCCTGCCGTTCACAGACAAGACAGGCCTGATAGCGCTGATCGAGCTCGGCGGAGATCATCTTGCAGGACCAGGTGGGACCGAATTTCAGGTTCAGGTTTTCCGAATGGGCAACGCTTGCGCCGGTGACCAGCAACAGCGCGGAGAAAAGGAATTTGCGCATGGGGGAGGCTCAAAAAATAATGAAATCGGTTCGAGAATAACCGACCGGGCACGGGAAGCAATCACGGACGGATGCGGCGAAATCGATCGTTCGTCTCGCGTTCACCAGACCGCCGCGAAGCCGATTGCCGGTTCAACCGGGAATGATATGTTCCTGTTACGCGGGGCGGCTGGATTTGGCCTTCGCGCATGATTTCGCAGACGCGATTTTGCAGCCACGGCTTTCTTTAACGATTTCACACGGTGTTCGATGCGTTCGATTTTCTCTCTGGCTGCACTTGGATTGCTGTTCGCCACAACGGCCGGTTGCCCTGAGGCGGCTGCGCAGGACGACCTGACAGGGAAATGGCTCAGGTTCGACTGGAGCGTGTGCGTTACGTCCCTCAAGGACGGAGCGAAGAAGGAAGACGAAAAATGCTTCGAGGACTGGACGATCGTTGGGGTCACCAAGGCAGGACATCACTGGCTCGGAACTGAATGTCCACGCAACAGCACGACGCCTCCCGATCGGACATATTCCAAAACGGACAGACTGGAGGAGACGCTGATCGGCCAGACCACATGCGCGACCGACGGCCCACGAACCACCCTGACGCGAGCGACCCTCCGAAAGGATATCTATCCGCAGATATCCCTCACGCAGGTCGCGAAGCTCGATACCGTTCTCAGTTTTGAGATCTCGGATAGCCGCTGCCGCATCCCGAACTATTCGCGAACCATTCACGCCGTGAATTCGGAAGGCGTCCGTCAGAACGGTGAGCGGATCGCGGCCACTATCGAGGACTACAAATACCGGATGGACAAACTGCTGCGATGCCGGATTGTCAGTTCCGAGAAAGAGGCCCTCGCTCTGGAGCTCAAGTAGCGTCGCGCCGAAACGGCCGTCGAGCTACTTCGTCCAGCCGAGCTTTCGCGCCTGCTCCAGATCCGCCGCCGCGCGAGCGGCATCGCCCTTCTGCTTGTGGAGATACGATCGTGCCGCGTAGGAGGCCGCATCCCTCGGCTCCATCCTGAGCACCATATCGAAATCGGCGATCGCCTTGTCGACCTCGTTCCGCTGGAAGAACAACAAGGCACGGTGACGATAGGGATCGACAGTGCCCGGGCTGAGCTTGAACGCCGTGTCGTAGTCCGCCAGCGCAGCCGCGACATCGCCCTTGTC
>JBQCIZ010000194.1:0-7029 GCA_051953235.1 Nitrobacter sp.
GCCGCTGACCTACGACTATGGCCGCTACACCGTCTGCAAGGGCGGCGTCTGGAGCCAGGGTCCGGTGATGCTGCAGCAACTCGCGCTGCTGAAAGGTTTCGATCTCGACGGCCTCGATCCGACCGGCCCCGACTTCATCCATCTGCAGATCGAATGCGCGAAGCTCGCTTATGCCGATCGCGAGAAATTCTATGGCGATCCGAATTTCACGCAAATTCCGATCGAAACGCTGCTGTCGGACGCCTACAACGACGAGCGGCGCAAGCTCATTTCGGACAAGGCCTCGCTCGATTTCGTGCCGGGATCGGTCGAGGGATTTGGCGCGATCGTAAAACTGCGGCGGCAGGAGGGACAGCGCGAAGCCGTCGGCGCAATGGGCGCCGGCGAGCCGACGGTCGGCCGTTTCGGCGAAGTGCGCGGCGACACCGTGCATTTCGACATCATCGACAGGGACGGCAACATGGTCTCGGCGACGCCGTCCGGCGGCTGGCTGCAGTCGTCGCCGGTGATCCCCGAGCTTGGTTTCTGTCTCGGCAGCCGCGCGCAAATGTTCTGGCTCGAGGAAGGCCATCCGGCCGCGCTCGCGCCGGGCAAGCGGCCGCGCACGACGCTCAGCCCCACCATGGCGCTGCGCGACGGCGAGCCGTATCTCGCCTGGGGGTCGCCCGGCGGCGATCAGCAGGACCAATGGACGACGCAGTTCTTCCTGCGCCACGTGCATGCCAAGATGAACCTGCAGGAAGCGATCGATGCGCCGGCCTGGCACTCCGAGCATTTCCCGATTTCCTTCTGGCCGCGCACTGCGCGTCCCGGCGCGCTGGTGGTTGAAAACCGCGTGCCGAAAGCCACCGTCGACGAATTGGTGAAGCGCGGTCACATCGTGGAAACCGGTCCCGACTGGTCGGAAGGCCGCCTCACCGCGGCGTCAAAAGTCGGCCGCCGCCGCCGCGCCGCCGCCAATCCGCGCGGCATGCAGGGTTATGCGGCCGGACGGTAGATCAGAGAACTTGATGTTGACGAGACGGCGTCATCCTGAGGTGCGAGCGTGAGCGGGCCTCGAAGGATCGCCGCCGCCCTTCAAGGCGCGCAAGAGCGCGCACCTCAGGGTGACGGTTCAATCTCAGTTCTAGCGCTAGTGCGATTCCACGGGATTCAGATCACCACCTCGCGCATCACGCGCCGGCAATCCATCTCGAATTCGAGGTCGATCACCGGCGGCCGCGCGAAATGCCAGGTCAGGCCGAACCGGAAAGCGCCGGGCCGCACCAGCTCGTCAGCCGCCACTGCATGGAAGTCGTGAACGGTATAGGCCTGCGCCGCCGTGGTGTCTTGCCAGGCAAAGCCGAATTCGGCGAGACGGCGCTGCATCTCGCCGGCCGTAAAGCGAACCTTGTCCCTGATGCCGTCGGGGCTCAGGTCGCGATAGCGCGTGATCCGCTCGGGATAGCTGCCGCTGCCGCCGCGCGCTTCCGCGCCGCCCGCGATCACGAACGTCGGCGATGAGCCGCTGCTCGGCCGCGTGAATGAAAATGCGTAGAACGACGGCTCCGACGGCGGATCGATTTCGGGACAGACGTTGCTGCGCGCGACCGGATTGGTCGTGCCGTCAAAGATGCCCCACTCCGCGAGCGTCTTGACGTAGTGCTCGTTGAATTTGCGAAAGCCGTCCTCGGAGACCGCGCCCGGCGAACGTAACTCGCAGGCGCAGAACGCGGTGAGCGGACGTCCGGCGGACTTGATGTGTTCCGCGACGCGCCGAAAGCCTTCGGCCAACGGAACGAGGCGATCGAACCGCACCCGCTCGATTTCGAAGCCTGCATTGGCCGCGGCGCCGCTGGAGTACTGAAAGACGGCCGGAATGAATCGATAGTTGCCCGCCGCAAACTCGCTGACCATACCGGCCTCCCCGTTTCTGTCGTTGGCCGACTATGAAAACAAAAAGGGGACCGGACAAGTCCGATCCCCTTCGATTGTCTTGGTCGTGAGAGCCTATGTCGGCCGCAGCCCGCTCGAGCCGAGATCGAAGTCGGCAATGTCCTTGCTGCGCTGCGACTCGGCGCCGGCCCGGTGATCGGTGGCGATCGCCACATAGACCGCCGGCAGCACGAACAGCGTGAACATCGTTCCGATCATCATGCCCGCCACGACCACGAGACCGATGGAGAAGCGGCTTGCGGCACCCGCACCCGACGCCGTGAGCAGCGGCAGCAGGCCTGTGACCATGGCTGCCGTCGTCATCAGAATCGGACGCAACCGCACCCGTGCCGCCATTTCGATCGCCGAGCGCTTGTCGAGCCCCTCATTGAGTTGGAGTTCGTTGGCGAACTCGACCATCAGAATGCCGTGCTTGCTGATCAGTCCCACCAGCGTCAGCAACCCGACCTGCGTATAGATGTTCATCGTCGCCACGCCGAAGAACAGCGGGATCAGCGCGCCGACGATCGCCATGGGCACGCTGACCATGATGACCAATGGATCGCGCAAGCTCTCGAACTGCGCCGCGAGCACCAGGAAGATGATGATCAGCGCGAAGCCGAACGTGACCGCAAGCTGATTGCCTTCCTGAACGTACTGACGGGAGTCGGCGAGATAATCATGACTGAAGCCGGCAGGAAGTTTCTTGGCCTCTTTCTCGAGGAAATCGACCGCCTGCCCGACCGTGACGCCGGGCATCGGCACTGCCTGGAAGGTCGCCGAATTCAGCTGGTTGTAGTGCGTCAGCGCGTTCGGGTCCGTCCCGGTTTCGATCGTGACGATGGTCGACAGCGGCACGAGCTGTCCGGTCGCCGTCGGCACGTAATACCCGCCAAGCGATTCCGGCGAGATGCGGATGCTGCGCGGCACCTGCGGAATCACCTGATAGGATCGTCCGTCCAGATTGAAGCGGTTGACGTAGTTGCCGCCGAGCAGCACCGCGAGCGTGTTGCCGACCTGCTGCATGTTGATGCCGAGGTCGCTCGCCTTGGTTCGGTCGACCTTCACCCGCACCACCGGCTGATTGAAGTCGAGGTCGCTGTCCGAGACGATGAACAGGCCGCTCTTGCGCGCGGCGTCTTTCAACTTGTTCATCTGCTCGTAGACCTGCCGGAAGTCACTGGTCGAGCTGATCACCATCTGCACCGGCAGACCGCCCGGCCCGCCCGGCAGCGGCGGAAGGTTGAACGCGAACGCGTTGACGCCCTCGATCTTGCTGAGCTCCGCCTGCACCAAAGGCTTGAGCTTGATCGACGAACGCTTGCGCTCATCCCACGGCTTCAACAGCATGCCCGCGATGCCGCCCTGCGGACCGTTGATGCCGTTGAGAACGAACCGAAGATCGGTCTCGGGGAATTTCGAGAAAGCCTTGTCGAGCTTTTCGCCGTAATAATCGGCGTAGTCGATGTTGGCGTACTTCGGCGCCTTGGTCACCGCAAACACGATGCCCTGGTCCTCTTCGGGAGCCAATTCCGCCGAGGTATGCATATAGAGGAAGCCAACAAGGCCAAGAATGGTCAGCGCGAACAGCGCCGTGATCGGGCGGTAGTCGAGCGAGCGGTCGAGCTGCCGGCCATACCAGCGGGTCACCGAGCCGAACACGCGATCGACGATCTTCGCAAACCGCCCGTGGTCGCCGCCCTTGAGGAACACCGAACACATCATCGGAGACAATGTCAGAGCGATCACGCCGGACACGATCACCGATCCGGCCAGCGTGAAGGCGAACTCGCGAAACAGCGAGCCGGTCAGGCCACCGAGGAAGCCGATCGGCGCGTAGACCGCGGCGAGCGTAATGGTCATGGAAATGACCGGGCCGACGATTTCACGCGCGCCCTGCATCGCTGCCTGGACAGGCGGTTTTCCCTCCTCCAGATGGCGATGGATGTTCTCCACCACGACGATGGCGTCATCGACCACGAGTCCGATCGCCAGCACCATCGCGAGCAGCGTCAGAAGATTGATGCTGAAGCCGAACATCAGCATCAGGGAGCAGACACCGACCAGCGACAGCGGGATGGTGACGACCGGAATGATCACCGAGCGGAACGAGGCGAGGAACAGGAAGATCACCACCACGACGATGCCGACCGCTTCGATCAGGGTCTTCTCGACCTCGTTGATCGACGACTGAATGAACTTGGTCGAATCGTAGGCCACCTTCATCTTCATCGAGGGCGGCAGGTTGCGTTCGAGTTCGGGGAACAGCGCGCGCACGCCCTTGACGAGCGTCAGCGGGTTGCCCTGCGGCGTCGCCTGCACGCCGATGAAGATCGCGTGCTCGCCATTGAAGGCGACGCTGGCATCGGTGCTTTGCGCAGCCAGCTCGACGGTCGCAACGTCCTCCATACGCACGAAGCCGCCGTCCTTGGACTTGACGATCATCCGCTTGAATTGTTCGACGTTGCGCAGGTCGGTGTTGGTAGAGACGTTGGAGACGATGAAGTAGCCCTTTGCCTGACCGGCCGCCGCCTGGAAGTTGTTGGCGGCAATCGCGGTGGCAATGTCGGTCGGCGAGACGCCGCGGCCCGCCATCTTCACGGGGTCGAGCCACAGCCGCATCGCAAAGGTCTGGCCGCCGAGAATATCGGCGGAGGCGACGCCGTCGACCGTGGACAGAACCGGCTGCACCACGCGCGTCAGATAGTCGGAGATCGCCGAGCCCGACAGCTTGTCGCTGGAGAAGCCAAGATACATCACGGCCGTGGTCTGGCCCGTCGTCTTGGTGACGATCGGGTCGTTGGATTCCTTCGGGATCAGGTATTTGACCGAATTAACCTTGGCGAGAACTTCGGTCAGCGCCTGGTTCGGGTCGAAGTTCAGCTTGATGTAGACCTGGATCGTGCTGGTGCCGAGCACCGACGACGAGGTGATGTAATCGACGCCTTCAGCCGACGCGACGGCCTGTTCGATCGGCGTGGTGATGAACCCCTGGATCAGGTTCGCCGACGCGCCCGGATACACCGTCGTGATATTCACGACGGTGTTAGACAGTTTTGGATACTGTCGGATCGGCAAGCTGGTAGCCGCCTTGAAGCCGATCAGGAGGATCAGCAGGCTGACCACAACGGACAGCACAGGCCGCTTGATGAAAAGATCGGTCCACTTCATCGTGATGCCTTCCGATATCTCAATAGAGCGGCGGCTTGGCCGGAACCTGCGGTCCCGGATCCGACGAAATCGCCACGGCAGCACCAGACTGCAGCTTGAGCTGACCGACCGACACCACGCGATCGCCAGGCTTCACGCCGCTCAGGATCACGGCGCGACCCTGAGACCTGTCGCCGACCTGCACGAAGGTGCGGACCGCGGTCAGGCTCGTCTTGCCGTCATCCGCCTTCTTCTCCGTGATCAGATAGACGGAGTCTCCGTAGAGCGTGTAGTCGACAGCGGTTTCCGGAACCGTGATGACGGCCGGCTTGTCCGGCAGCACAACGGTCGTGGTCGCGAACATACCGGGCTTCAGGATGTGGTCGGGATTGGCGATCGTCGCCTGCACCCGGATGTTGCGGGTATCGGTCGAGATCTGCGGCTCGATCGTCGTGATCTTGCCGTCGAAGGTGCGACCGGCATAAGCGTCCACCACGATGCGGACGGTCTGCCCGACCTTGAGCTGGCCGCTGTCCTTTTCCGTCACCGTGAAGTTCGCATAGAGCGTCGACAGGTCGGTGAGCGAAACGATCTGCGTGCCGGCGGTCAGGAACTGGCCGACCTCGACGTGACGCACGCCGAGCTCGCCGTCGAATGGCGCGCGGACGAGTTTTTGCGAAATGATCGCTTCGGTCTTGGCGATGCCGGCATTGGCCTGATCGAACGCGGCCTGCGCCTGATCGACCGTCGCCTGCGGACCGAACTGGCGTGCAGCCAGTTGCTGCGCGCGATCGAGCGACAGTTTCGCGACGGTGGCCTGCGCCTTGAAGCTGGCGAGGTCGCCCTGATCCGGACCGTCGAACAACTGCACCAGCGGTGTCCCCGCCTTCACATGCGAGCCGGCCTTGAACATGATGTCGGTGATACGGCCGCTGACATCCGACGTGACGTTGACCTGATGCACGGCGGCGAGTTCGCCCACCGCAGTCAGCAGGTTCGGAATGACTTCGGACTTGGCCGTTGCGATGGACACCGTGACCGGCGGCGGCTTGTTGTTGGCGAAGAACTGCGCGATCATGTGGGCGCGGAACGCGTTGAACCCGACCAACCCGCCGACCAGCAGCAAGAGCAGCAGGCCCACGATCGCGAACCAGCGCACCATGCGCACCGGCCGCTTCCGTGGTTTTTCACCGATCTGCGACGCAGCGGGATTCGTCTGGGTCCCGGTCTTGCCTTCCGATGTGATCGTCATGTCATGCACTTTCTGCGGCCGGCGTCTGGGCTTCCCCGGCCGGCGTGTGGGCGGCGTTGAATACAGGTTCCCGGTCCAGATGCAAGGCAATTGCCTTCGCATCGAGGCCAATTCCACGAAGAATGAATTCACAGACCTGCCGCTCCAGGTCAGGCGCTTCGCCATACGACAGGGCGGGGATCGATGGCAGCTTGGTCAGCACCATCATCAGAACCGTATGGTGCGCGAACCAGAACAGGTTGAGAGGCTCGCGCCCGACCGGCACGGCATCTCCGGACGCGATCGCGCGCTCCAGCGACCGCGTGAAGACCGAACCGATCAGGTCTTTGATTTTTTCATACAGCAGCCGGGCAAATTCGCCGTCGTCGAGTTGGCTCGATATCATCAGGCGCAGGCGTTGCGCCTCCTCACGGTCCGGCGATGCGGAAGCACCCAGGAAATGCTCGACCATGCCGCGGATGAGAACGACCAGCGTTTCCGTCGAAGGCTCGAGATCGAGCAGCCGGTGCAGCGCCGGATCGGTCTCACAGGCCTCGGCGAGGATTTCGGCATAGAGCGCCGACTTGCTCGGAAAATGCTTGAACAGCAGCGCTTCGGAGATCGAGGCGGCGGCGGCGACGCTCTTGGTGGTTGTGCCCGCAAAGCCGTAGCGCGCGAAGCATCGCTTCGCGGCGCTCAGGATCAACTCCCGGCGCAGATCGCTTGTCATCCGC
>JBQCIZ010000195.1:0-3309 GCA_051953235.1 Nitrobacter sp.
TTCGTCATCAGTCCGTTCGGTGTTTTCGACTTCGAGCCTGTCTCGAAGCGGATGCGCGTGAAGTCGCTGAATCCGGGCGTTGCGCTGGATCAGGTCCAGAAGCAGACCGGCTTCGAATTACTGGTCGAAGGCACGCCGCCGGTCACGACGATGCCGACTGCTGATGAACTGAAGACACTGCGCGCCAGCGTCGATACCAGCGGCGTGCTCCGCGAGCGCCGCCGCGCCTGATCGAACGTCAATCACAAAACACAGGGGAAACACCCATGCATCTGACCGAAGAGCAATCCGCCTTTGTCGACAGCATCCGGCGGATGGTCGAACGCCATATCGCACCGATCGCGGCCGAAATCGACGAAACCGATCGCTTTCCCGAAGAACTTGTGCCGATCTTCGGCGACATGGGTCTGCTGCAACAGTGGGTGCCGGAAGAATACGGCGGGCCGGGCGGCAATCTCACCATGCTCTGCCTCGCCAAACATGAGATCGAAAAAGTCTCGATGGCGTGCTCGATCCTCGCCGGCCAGAACTCCATGGGCATGGTGCTGCCGGTGCTGCATTTCGGCTCCGAGGAACAGAAGCGCCGCTTCCTGCCGCTGGCCGCGAAGGGGCGAACCCTCACGGCTGTCGCGATGTCGGAGCCGCATTGCGGGTCCGATGTCGCCGCGATGAAAACCAAGGCGGTGCGCGACGGGTCGTCCTACGTCATCAACGGCCAGAAGTGCTTCATCACGTTCGGCAGCGTCGCCGACTGGGTGATGCTGTTCGCACGCACTTCGGAAGGCCGCGGTGTCGACGGCATCAGCGCTTTCATGGTCGACACCAAGACGCCGGGTTTCAAGGTCGGCCGCAATGAGCGCAAGATGGGCCTCGGTGGCGTACCGAATGTGCAACTGTTCTTCGAGGATATGCGCATTCCCGTCGAAAACCGGCTCGGCGAGGAAGGGCAAGGCTTCAAGGCCTGCATGCACATCCTCAATCTCAACCGGCCGACGGTGGCCGCCGCGTCGATCGGCCTCGGCCAGGGCGCGCTCGACTGCGCGATCAATTACGCCAAGGAGCGCAAGGCGTTCGGCAAGGCGATTGCCACCAATCAGGGCCTGCAGTGGATGATCGCCGACATGGCGATCCAGCTCGAGGCGGCCCGCGCGCTGCTGTTCGAATGCACACGCCAGGTCGATCTCGGCGATTTCAGCCAGTTGTCGATGATGGCCTCGATGGCCAAGTGTTTCGGCAGCGATGCCGCCATGAAGGTGACCACAGACGCGGTGCAGATTTTCGGTGGCGTCGGTTACCTGAAGGACTATCCGGTCGAGCGGATGATGCGTGACGCCAAGATCAACCAGATCTGGGAAGGTACCAACCAGATTCAGCGCATCGTCATCTCGCGTCACCTGCTGGGAAGAGAAGCCTGATGTCCAAACTCAAGAACCTGTCCGACGCACTCGACGGTATCGAAGATGGTGCGACCGTCGGGATCGGCGGCTGGATCTTCAATTCGCAGCCGATGGCCTTGGTCCGCGAACTGATCCGCCGGAAGAAACGCAACCTGCGTCTGGTCCCCGCCCCCGGTAGCATTGCGCCGGACATGCTGATCGGCGCCGGCTGCGTCGCCGAGACCGGCTGTGTCTTCATCAGCTTCGAACAGTTCGGGCTTGCGCCGCATTTCCGCCGCGCTGCCGAGACTGCCAGCATCAAGATTCACGAACTCGACGGCCCCGCGATCGCCGGCGGCCTGCGTGCGGCGGCTTGCGACCTGCCCTACGGACTGATCCCGGACATGTGCACCGATCTGCCGCGGGTCAATCCGCAAACCTATCAGCCCGTTCCGCGCCAGCCGGGCGAGCGCGCCATGCTGAAGGTGCCGGCGATTCATCTGGACGTGCTATTACTGCATGCGCAGCAAGCCGACGAGCTCGGCAACGTGCAGTATTTCGGACCGGTGTTCTTCGATGTGCTGATGGCGCAGGCCGCGAAAAAGGTCATCGTTTCGGTCGATCGCATTGTGCCGAACGAAACCATCCGGCGCGACAATCACCTGACAAAACTGCCCTCAGCGTTCGTGCATGCCGTCGTCGAAACGCCGTTCGGCGCTCATCCGACGTCGAGCGGCGGATTATATGAGGCTGATGACGCGCATCTGGCCGAGTACGTCAAGGCAAGCGGTAGCACCGAGTCCTTTGCAAAATATCTCGACACCTATGTCGGCGGAGCCGCCGCGCATGCCGATTATTGCAGGCGCATCGGCAATCCGCGCTTGCCGGAACAGGCATCGCGATGACCACAAAACCTTCAGCCACATCACGACCCGGTCCGCTGCAAGGGATTCGCGCGCTCGACTTTACGGCCATGCTGGCGGGCCCGCATTGCGCCCGCCTGATGGCCGACCTCGGCGCCGAAGTCATCAAGATCGAGGGACTCGAAGGCGACCTGATCCGCTCGCGGCCGCCGCTGCGTAACGGCAGTAGCACCTATTTCGGCGCGCTCAACTGCGGCAAGAAGAGCCTTGCGATCAATCTCAAGA
This sequence comes from Nitrobacter sp., assembly GCA_051953235.1. Taxonomy (GTDB): domain Bacteria; phylum Pseudomonadota; class Alphaproteobacteria; order Rhizobiales; family Xanthobacteraceae; genus Nitrobacter. Next base: position 2,525 of record JBQCIZ010000195.1, read on the forward strand.
CCAAGGCCGCCAAGGATATCATCTACGCGCTCGCCGAGGTCTCCGACGTCGTCGTGGAAAATTTCCGGCCCGGCGTCATGGCGCGCCTCGGCTTCGACTATGCGACGCTGAGCAAGCACAATCCGAAACTGGTGTACTGCTCGATCTCCGGCTACGGCCAGCAGGGCTCGGGCGCGACGCGCGCGGCTTACGCCCCGATCGTCCATGCCGCGAGCGGCTTCGACGCCGCCAACCTCACCTATCAGACCGGGCAGGATACGCCCGCCTCAACTGGGATCTTTACGGCGGATATTCTGTCCGGTGCCTACGCGTTCGGTGCGATCCAGGCGGCGCTGGTGCATCGCGAGCGCACCGGCGAGGGCCAGGCGGTCGACGTCTCGCTGATGGATTCGATGCTCAATCTGCTGGTGTTCGAATGCCAGGAGGCGCAGTTCCCAAGCAAGCGCCCGCGCCCGGTCTATGTGCCCATGAAGAGCACCGATGGCCATGTCATCATCGCGCCCATCAGCCAGAAGAATTTCGAGCAGATGGCCGAGGCCATGCAGCAGCCGGAATTGAAAACCGATGCACGCTTCGCGACTGGTCCAGCGCGGGTCGAACACTGGACCGAGTTGATGGCCGTCATGGAGCAATGGACCCGGAGACACAGCAGCGCCGAGATCGAGGCCGTCATGGATGCCAACAGTGTGCCCTGTTCGCGCTTTGTCACCGTCGCCGATGCGATGAAAGATACCCAGCTCGCCGAACGCGGCAGCCTGTCGAAGATCAAGGACGCTGCGGGCGAG
>JBQCIZ010000196.1:0-8359 GCA_051953235.1 Nitrobacter sp.
TTGGTGCCGTCGACGCTGACCTGGCGCAGCAATCCGGCGTCGGTGAGCTGGTTCAGGGTGTTGTAGACGGTGGCGAGCGAGACGGGAACCTTGGCGAGGGTCGCTTCCTCGTAGAGCATTTCCGCAGTGAGGTGGCGTGCGCCCTTGCCGAACAGCAGCCAGCCCAGCGCCATGCGCTGCCGGGTCGGCCGCAGGCCAACTGACTGCAGCATTTCGTTGACGTCATGCCATGGGCATCCCGTCAGCGCCGGCTGTCGTCCGTGACCGATCGCCGCAACATCAAGGTCTTCCTCGGTCACAACCACGATGTTTTCGTTCATACTCACGCCATGCACCTGAAAAAGCTCGCCGTCCAAACAGTTTTGCCTTCTGACTATAGGAAGGAAGGCCTTCAGATGCAAGTTTCTCGCAACTAGAACATTGTCGAATCGGGCTTATTTGTTCCTGGTCAGCCGGCTCGCTTTGCCCCTCAACAACCCTGTGTTAGAGAGCCACGCGGCGTCCGTTTCAGGGTTTAACGCCCGTTTTTCAAGCAAAAGCAGGCCCTCGGGCCTCCTGAACCATCATCTCGAAGAGAAAAGGCCACGTAGTATGCAGGACCGGCGCAGTAGCTATGACTACGAGGATTTGCTGGCCTGCGGCCGAGGCGAGTTGTTCGGGCCCGGTAACGCCCAGTTGCCGTTGCCGCCGATGCTGATGTTCGACCGCATCACCGAAATCAGCGAAAATGGCGGAGAATTCGGCAAGGGTCTGGTTCGCGCCGAGCTCGATGTGAAGTCGGATCTTTGGTTCTTCAACTGTCATTTCAAGGGCGACCCGGTGATGCCGGGCTGCCTCGGTCTCGATGCGCTCTGGCAGATGGTCGGATTTTTCCTGGGCTGGAGCGGCGGTGCGGGGCGGGGACGCGCGCTCGGGATCGGCGACCTCAAGTTCTCCGGCCAGGTGCTGCCCCAGGTCCGCAAGGTTGTGTACAACGTCGACATCAAGCGCGTGATGCGCTCAAAGCTGGTGCTCGGGATCGCGGACGGGTGGCTTTCCACCGATGGCGATATTATTTATCGCGCGAAGGATTTGAAGGTCGGCTTGTTCAAGCAAGACGCCGCGATGCCGGCGTGACCTTCGAAAGAGAACGTAACTACAGGGCGAGGCGATCATGAGGCGGGTTGTCGTTACGGGGATGGGCATTGTCTCGTCCATCGGGAACAACACTCAGGAAGTTCTATCCAGTCTCCACGAGGCGAAGTCCGGCATCACGCGTGCGGAGAAGTACGCGGAACTCGGATTCCGGTCGCAGGTACAGGGTGCACCGACGCTCAATCCAGCCGATGTGATCGATCGCCGCGCGATGCGTTTTCTCGCCGAAGGTGCGGCATGGAATCATGTCGCCATGGAGCAGGCGATTCAGGACTCCGGTCTCGAGCCGCATGACATCTCCAACGAGCGTACCGGCATCATCATGGGTTCCGGCGGACCGTCGGCGCGCACCATCGTCGAAGCCGCCGACACCACGCGCACCAAGGGCCCGAAGCGTGTCGGCCCGTTCGCGGTGCCCAAGGCGATGTCCTCGACGGCGTCCGCGACGCTCGCCACCTGGTTCAAGATCAAGGGCGTCAACTATTCGATCTCCTCGGCCTGCGCGACCTCAAACCATTGCATCGGCAATGCCTACGAGACGATTCAGATCGGCAAGCAGGACATCGTGTTCGCCGGCGGCTGCGAGGAACTCGACTGGTCGCTCTCGGTGCTGTTCGACGCCATGGGCGCGATGTCGTCGAAATACAACGACACGCCGGCCACCGCCTCTCGCGCCTATGACGTCAATCGCGATGGTTTTGTGATCGCCGGCGGCGCCGGCGTACTGGTGCTCGAAGAGCTCGAACATGCCAAGGCGCGCGGCGCGCGCATCTACGGCGAGATCGTGGGCTATGGTGCGACGTCTGATGGTTACGACATGGTCGCGCCGTCGGGCGAAGGCGCCGAGCGCTGCATGAAGATGGCGCTGTCGACGGTGAAAACCAAGATCGACTACATCAATCCGCACGCCACCTCGACGCCGGCCGGCGACCCGCCGGAAATCCAGGCGATCCGCAACGTGTTCGGCACCGGCGACAAGTGCCCGCCGATCTCAGCCACCAAGTCGCTGACCGGCCATTCCCTGGGTGCGACGGGCGTGCAGGAAGCGATCTATTCGCTGCTGATGATGAACAACGGCTTCATTTGCGAAAGCGCCAACATCCAGGAACTCGATCCGGTGTTCGCGGACATGCCGATCGTGCGCAAGCGCATCGACAATGCCAAGATCGGCACCGTGTTGTCGAATTCGTTCGGCTTCGGCGGCACCAACGCCACGCTGGTGTTCAAGCGGCTGGATGCATGATGGCGTTCGACATCGCCCTCTCTTGCCGGGAATCGGCAGGGAGCGAATGAAGATATTGCAGCGATCCGGAATGGGGTGGGCATGATTATCGAACCGCGCGTGCGAGGCTTCATCTGCACGACGGCGCATCCGGTCGGCTGCGCTGCAAATGTCCGCGAACAGATCGCTTACGTTCTTCGCCACGGTCCGATTCCCGATTGCCCCAAGCGCGTCGCCGTACTCGGATGCTCGACGGGGTACGGCCTCGCGAGTCGCATCGTCACGACCTTCGCGGGTGGCGCCGAGACCATCGGTGTCTCGTTCGAGCGTCCTCCGACCGAAAAAAGAACCAGCACGGCGGGCTGGTACAACAACCGCGCGTTCGAGATCGAGGCCCGGAAAATCGGGCGGTCGCCGGTCACGCTGGAAGGGGATGCTTTCTCCGATGAGATGAAGAAGGATTTTATCGCGCGCGTTCGCGAGACCTTCGGGCAACTGGACTTGCTGGTTTACAGCATGGCCGCGCCCACCCGTACCGATCCCGACACAGGTCAGGTTTACCGCTCGGCGATCAAGCCGCTCGGCGCGCCCGTCGACATCAAGACGCTCGATACCGAAACCGGTGAAGTCTATGAAACGACGATCTCACCGGCGAGCGAAGAGGAAGCGGCTGCGACGGTCGCTGTCATGGGTGGCGACGACTGGAAGCGCTGGATCGACCAGCTCGCCGATGCGGGCGTGCTCGCGCCGGGTTTCCGGACGTTCAACTACACCTATATCGGCAGCGAACTGACTTGGCCGATCTACTGGAAGGGCACCCTCGGGCGCGCCAAGGCCGATCTCGACCGCAAGGCGGAAGCGATCCGGGAGCGGCTCGGACCGGATGCAGCTCGCGTCGTGGCGCTGAAGGCCGTGGTCACCCAGGCGAGTTCGGCCATTCCGGTGGTGCCGCTCTATGGAACGGTGTTGTTCAAGGTCATGAAGCAGCTCGGACTTCATGAAGGATGCATCGAGCAGATTGATCGCCTGTTCAGGACGCGTCTCGGCAAGGACGCTCCGCTCGACGAGGCGCAGCGGCTCAGGGTCGATGACTGGGAGCTCTCGCCCGAAGTTCAGACGGAGGTGTTGCGGCGGTGGCCGCTGCTGTCCACGGAAACGCTAGGCGAACTAGCTGATCTTGCGGAATACAGGAGCCAGTTCCTGCGCCTGTTCGGGTTTGGTATCGACGGCGTCGACTATATGCAGGATGTCGATCCGCGCGTCGTTCCGGAGTGAATAGCTCCAAGATACTCGTTGCGTCATTGCGAGGATCGCAGTGAGCGAAGCAATCCAGGTAATCTGAAAGACGCTGGATTGCTTCGCTCAGCGCAAAATTCGCAAGTGCGAATTTTGTCGCGAGCTCGCAATGACGAGCAAATGGTCGCGCTATGGCCGTCATCCCATCGCGAGCTTTGCGGCGCGCTGGAACGCTGGTCGCGCTGCGCAGGCATCGAGATAACGATCGAAGTTCGGCCGTGTCGGGATCAACTTGAAGAGCCGGACAGCGAAGTTCATGCCCGCGCCGATGGCGATGTCGGCCGCGGAGAATGTGTCGCCGAGCAGCCATGGCCCTTTTGCGAGCGCCTGATCCAGCACATCGAAGGTCTGTGTCGTGCTTCCCCAGGCGGCGCTCACGGTAGGGATTTCGAGTTTGGTATGGGCCTGCAGGATGGCGGGCTCGATGCAGCTCGGGGCGAAGAACAGCCACTGCAGGTATTTCGCGCGCCTGACGTCGCCGGCCGGCGGCGCCAGCTTCGCCTCGGGGTAACGTTCCGCGACATACGCGCAGATGGCGGCGGACTCGGCGAGCGTTGCGTCGCCGTCGCCGAGCGCAGGCACCTTGCCCATGGGATTGATCTTCAGATAGTCGGGCGCCTTCTGCGCACCCGTCGTGATGTCAATCAACACGCGTTCGTAGGGCTGGCCGGTCTCTTCCATCAGCCAGAGAGCGGTGAACGAGCGCGAGCGCGGCGACCAGTAGAGCTTCATCATCGGACGGCTATCCTTTCTTCCAGCGGTAGTATTTCATCATGAACCCGGTGGCGAGTGCGACGGCTTCCTTTTCATACACAAAGCCCTCGCGTTCGTACCAGCGCCAGGCCTTTTCGTTTTCTCGCACGCAACGCAGCCAGATTTCGTCAGGCAGGCGTTTCCGCGTAAACGCAAGCAATCGCCGTCCGAGTCCGCGGCCCTGATCGCCGGGTGCGACGAAGAGCTGATCGAGGTAGTTGTCGCGCGGCTGCAGCGCCAGCATTGCGGCCAGCCGTCCCTCCTCATCGGCCACGAACAGATTCCAGCCGTCATCGATCTCGCGCGCGACGCGTGCGCGCAGATTGGCGAGCAGAAAGTTGCTGGCCTCGGCGAGGCCGGTAGAGACCCAACTTTCCATCCATACTCGCGCGACGTCGTCATGTTCGTCCGGCCGCGCCGGGCGGATGTTCATGGGAGGATTCCTCGTCAAGGTCGGGTGACATGCATAGGGAGTGGCTTCATGTGGCGGATTTGCGGACGACGGTTCGTCCTTGGGGTCACTTTGCGCCGAGCAGGATAACGCCGGCGATCAGAACGAAACAGCCGAGCATCCGCCCGCGGCCGACCGGCTCGTGCAGGATGACCATTCCGAACAGCGCGCCGACCATCATCGACATTTCGCGGAGTGGCGCGACGATGCTGAGCGGCGCGCCCGATTCAAGCGCGGCCAGCACGAGAATATACGACAGCGGCGACAGCAGGCCGACACCGATCGCCAGCGGCCAGTGGTTTCGCATCCGCGCCCAGGCGACGTGCGGGTTTCGCAGCACGATCGGGGCCAGCAGAACGACTCGAACCAGATTGGCAAACCAGTCCAGAATGACCGGCTGAATGCCGACGGTCTTGACGGCGTATGCGTCCACGACGGTGTAGTTCGCGATCAAAAAGCCGGTCAGGCCGCCCCAGCGCACGCCGGCCTGTCCGCCGGGCCGGCGGAAATTCGAGAGATTGCCTTGAGTGGAAATCAGGCCGATGCCGGCGACGACGGCGAACAAGCCCAGCAAGCCGTGCAGGGTGGGCGACTCGCCCAACAGCAAAAATGCGCCGAGCGATGACAGCATCGGGCCCGTTCCGCGCGCGACCGGATAGACGACGGACAAATCCGCCACCTGATAGCCGCGCTGCAGGCTCAGGCTATAGGCAAGATGAATTGCGCCGCTGAGCGCGATGCACGTGACGCCCGCCACGCTCCACTTCAGGTCGCCGCGCGTGAGAAGCCACGCGACCCAGGGTGCATAACCCACGCACGCGATCGCGGTGTAAGCAAAGACGAAGGCCGGACCGGCACTCGCCGCGCGCTTCGACAACAGATTCCATGTTGCGTGAATGAAGGCGGCGAGGACAACGAGAGCGAACGCGGCAAACGACATGAGACCTCCTTGCCAATGGGCTTAAGGTTGATCTCGACGTCTCCGCCTCTGGGATTTTGGCCCTGGGGTGCAGCCGCAGGATCTGCTGCGGTTTCCGCAACGCTCGGACCAGCGACGGCTGTGCCGCCCGGAACCCTAGTTGCCACTCTGTCGATCGTCCTATCTAGCTGAGTCGCGGCGGGGGCTGTCAAGCCGATGGAGCGCCACTGGATGCACCATACGAAAAGAGCGGCCTTTCGGCCGCCCTTTCCGTCGTTGCTGCGGAGATATTCCGCCGCTCGGACGCTTTAGTGCGCGCGCAGATCGAAGCGATCGGCGTTCATCACCTTGGCCCAGGCCGCCACGAAATCCTTGGCGAATTTTTCGTTGGAGTCGGCGCAGCCGTAGACTTCCGCGAAGGCACGAAGTTGCGAATGCGAGCCGAAGATCAGGTCGACGCGGGTGGCGGTCCACCTTGGCGCCTTGGTCTTGCGATCGCGGCCCTCGTAGACGCCATCGGCGTTCGGCGGCTGCCACTCCGTGGCCATGTCCAGCAAGTTGACGAAGAAGTCGTTGGTCAGCTTGCCGACCTGCTTGGTGAAGACACCGTGCTTGCTGTCGCCGGCATTGGCGCCGAGCACCCGCAGGCCGCCGACCAGCACGGTCAATTCCGGTCCGGTCAGCTTCAGCAATTGCGCGCGGTCGATCATGGCTTCCTCGGGCGCCATGAACTGCGGCTTCTTGCTGATGTAGTTGCGGAAGGCGTCGGCGCGCGGCTCGAGCGGTGCGAAGGATTCGACGTCGGTCTGTTCCTGCGAGGCATCTGAGCGGCCCGACGTGAAGGGGACCTTGACGTCGATGCCCGCATCCTTCGCCGCCTTTTCGACCGCGGCGTTGCCGCCGAGCACGATGAGGTCAGCGAGGGAGACCTTGCCGGACTCCTTCTGGATCGCTTCGAGCTTCGAGAGAACCGTCTTCAACTGGGCCGGCTGATTGACCTCCCAATCCTTCTGAGGCGCGAGGCGGATGCGCGCACCGTTGGCGCCGCCACGCTTGTCGGAGCCGCGGAACGTCGAGGCCGAAGCCCAGGCGGTCGAGACAAGCTGGGGCACCGTGAGGCCGGAGGCGAGAATCTTCGCCTTCAGCGCGGTGGCGTCAGCTTCGCTGAGCGGCCCATGCGTCGAAGCCGGAACGGGATCCTGCCAGATCAGCACTTCCTTCGGCACCAGCGGTCCGAGATAGCGCACACGAGGACCCATGTCGCGATGCGTCAGCTTGAACCATGCGCGGGCGAACGCGTCCGCGAACTCGTCCGGGTGTTCATAGACGCGCCGCGAAATCTTCTCGTAGGCCGGATCGAAGCGCAGCGACAGGTCCGTCGTCAGCATAGTCGGCACGTGCTTCTTCGACTTGTCGTGGGCATCGGGCACGTCGGCAGGCGCGCCTTTGGCACGCCACTGTTGTGCACCCGCCGGGCTTTTCTCAAGCTCCCATTCGTACTTGAACAGGTTGTCGAAGAAGTGGTTGCTCCACTGGGTCGGCGTCTGCGTCCAGGTGACTTCCAGGCCGCTGCCGATCGAATCGGCGCCTTTGCCGCTGCCGAATTTGCTCTTCCAGCCGAGGCCTTGATCCTCGATCGCGGCTCCTTCCGGCGCTGGACCGACCAGCGCCGCATCGCCCGCGCCATGAGTCTTGCCGAAGGTATGGCCGCCGGCGATCAATGCGACGGTTTCTTCGTCATTCATTGCCATGCGGAAAAAGGTCTCGCGAATGTCCTTCGCGGCGGCGACCGGGTCAGGCTTGCCGTTTGGTCCTTCCGGATTGACGTAGATCAAGCCCATCTGCACCGCACCGAGCGGTTCGCTCAGCTCGCGCTCGCCGCTGTAGCGTTCGTCGCCGAGCCACGTTCCCTCGGGGCCCCAGTAAAGCTCTTCCGGTTCCCAGACATCGGGGCGGCCGCCTGCGAAGCCGAACGTTTTGAAACCCATCGACTCCAGCGCGACATTGCCCGCGAGAATGTAGAGGTCGGCCCATGAAATCTTGCGGCCGTATTTTTGCTTGATCGGCCACAGCAGGCGACGTCCCCTGTCGAGGTTCACGTTGTCGGGCCATGAGTTTAGCGGCGCGAAACGCTGCTGACCCGCGCCGGCGCCGCCACGGCCGTCGGTAATGCGATAGGTGCCGGCGCTGTGCCAGGCCAGACGGACCATCAAGCCGCCGTAATGACCGAAGTCGGCCGGCCACCACTCCTGCGAGTCGGTCATCAGCGCCTTCAGGTCGGCGATGACCGCATTCAGGTCGAGGCTTTTGAACTCCTTGGCGTAGTCGAACTCCTTGCCCATGGGATCGGACAGATTCGAATTGCCGTGGAGGACCTGGATGTCCAGCATCTCCGGCCACCAGTCGCGATTCCTGTGTCCGCCACCGCCGCCGGTGAATGGGCATTTGCCTGCGCCCTTGTCGTCGGTCTTTGCATCCATGGTTGTCTCCAATGTTGTGCTGGTGTTGTCGTCGCGTTGCCGAATGCCGCGATGGCGATGCCGTGTCAGTTGCAGCAACCCTGATGGAGGATGTCAGCGCGAGG
>JBQCIZ010000197.1:0-4364 GCA_051953235.1 Nitrobacter sp.
GACCGACCCGGCGAGCTGGCATGCCGCCGGGCTGGACCGGATGAGCGAGGCCGAGAGCGCGCGCTTTCTCGAGCAGGTCTTCGCCGAAGACCTCGGCGGGCATCGGCTGCTGACCAACCGCTCGCTCTGGCGCTCCTTCCCGATGATCCGCACCGCGCGCTACGCGACCGATCGCATCGTGCTGCTCGGCGACGCCAAGGCGACCGCGCATTTCTCGATCGGCTCCGGCACCAAGCTCGCGATGGAGGACGCGGTCGCGCTGTTTGAGTCCTTCCGCGCGCATCGCGGCGTGGCCGAGGCGCTCGCGGCGTTCGACCGCGACCGGCGCGACGAGGTGGAGCGGCTGCAGCACGCGGCCGACGTGTCGCTGGTCTGGTTCGAGCACGTGGATCGCTTCTGGGACTTCGATCCGGTCCAGTTCGCGTTCGGCGTCATGACTCGTGCCAAGGCGATCACCTACGACAACCTGACCCTGCGCGCGCCGGACTTCGTCGCCGAAGTGAACAAAACCTTTGCGCGGCAGGTCCGCGCGCGGGGCTTCGATGCCGATACCGAGAAGCCGGTCGTGCCGATGTTCCAGCCGCTACGCCTGCGCGAGATGACGCTCGCCAATCGCGCGGTGGTGTCGCCGATGTGCATGTATTCGGCGAAGGAGGGCGTGCCCGGCGACTTCCATTTCGTGCACTACGGCGCCCGCGCCATCGGCGGCGCCGGGCTGATCTTCACGGAGATGACCTGCGTCGGCCGCGACGCGCGGATCACGCCCGGCTGCGCCGGGCTGTGGACTGACGAGCAGGAAGCGGCGTGGCGACGCATCGTCGATTTCGTTCATGCCAATTCGGCGGCGAAGATCGCGCTGCAGCTCGGTCACGCCGGCCGCAAGGGCGCGACGAAACTGATGTGGGAAGGCATGGATCGTCCGCTGGAGCAGGGCGCGTGGGAAACGCTGTCGGCGTCGCCGATTCCTTACTTCCCCGACAGCCAGGTGCCGCGCGAGATCGACCGTGCCGCCATGGATCGCATCAGGGCGGAGTTCGTCGCAGCCGCTGAGCGCGGCGACCGTGCTGGCTTCGACATGCTCGAGCTGCACTGCGCCCACGGTTATCTGCTCGCGAGTTTCATCTCGCCGCTGACCAACACGCGCACGGATGCCTATGGCGGCTCGCTCGACAATCGCCTGCGCTATCCGCTGGAGGTATTCGCCGCGATGCGCGCGGCGTGGCCCAAGCACAAGCCGATGTCGGTGCGCATTTCCGCGACCGACTGGGCCGACGGCGGCATCACCGGCGACGACGCGGTGCAGATCGCACGGGCCTTTGCCGAGGTCGGCGTCGATCTGGTTGACGTCTCCACCGGCCAGACCGTGCGCGACGCGCAGCCGGTCTACGGGCGCATGTTCCAAACGCCGTTCTCCGATCAGGTCCGCAACGAGGCGCGTGTGGCAACCATGTGCGTCGGCAACATCACGACAGCCGATCAGGTCAACACCATTCTGGCGGCGGGCCGTGCCGATCTGGTGGCACTGGGCCGGCCGCATCTGGTGGATCCCTCCTTCACGATGCGCGCGGCGGCTTGGTACGGCGCCGACATCGCCTGTCCGCCGCAATATCTGCCCGGCAAGGAGCAGATTGTCCGCAACAGCGTGCGCGACCGGCAGGACCTCGACGATCTGAAGATCAAGGGCAAACCGAAAACCCGCGCCGAGATGCGGGTTGAGGCGGAAAAATCGCTGGCGGCGGAATAGTGACGGGGCCAAAACGCAATGACCATTCTCGACTCCGAGACCAAGGCCACCGAGCATTCCGACGACCATGGCGACGAATTGCGGCTATGGCTCCGGCTTCTGACCTGCACGACGCTGATCGAAGGCGAGGTGCGCAGCCGCTTGCGCGAACGCTTCGATGTCACGCTGCCGCGGTTCGATCTGATGGCGCAGCTCGACAAGGCGCCCGACGGCATGACGTTGTCGGACGTGTCGAAACGGATGATGGTGTCGAACGGCAATATCACAGGGCTGGTGGAACGTCTGGTGCAGTCCGGCCATGTCGATCGCCGCACCTCGGACGTCGATCGCCGGGTGCAGGTGATCCGGCTGACCAAGTCCGGCCGCGCTGAATTCCGCAAGATGGCCGCCGAGCACGAGATCTGGATCGCGGATATGTTTTCCGATCTCGGCGAGAAGGACGTCCGCGAATTGATGCGGCTTCTGGGCAAGACCAAGCTGTCGGTGCGCAAGGCCGCCGACGGCCGCGGCGGCTGAAATCTGCGCGGCGAGAGCGTTACACGAAGCCGATAATTCGGCAGGAAAGGTTCAAAAACAGGCTTGCATGGGATTACTTTAGGCCTAAAATGAAATTGCTTTAGGTCTAAAGCAACGGCAAATCGCGTTTTCAGATGCGCGAAAGGAGCGTGCCATGGCCGCGACTGCCAACGTTTCGTCCGGACGCAAGGGAGCACTCAGGCTCGGCCCGTCCGGTCATGTCGATGATTTCGCGCGGCAAAATCTTCCGCCCTTCGCGAAGTGGCCGGAACTGATCCTCGACCGTCCTGAATTCCAGTATCCCGAATACCTCAACGCCGCGGTTGAACTGACCGACCGCAATGTCGAGCGGGGGTTTGGCGATCACGTCGCGCTGATCGGCAACGGACGCCAGCGCACCTACAAGGAATTGACCGATTGGTCCAACCGGCTGGCGCACGCGCTGGTCGAGAACTACGGCGTGAAACCGGGCAACCGGGTGCTGATCCGTTCCGGCAACAATCCGGCGCTGGTGGCGGCGTGGCTCGCGGCTACGAAAGCGGGCGCCGTCGTCGTCAACACCATGCCGATGCTGCGCGCCGGTGAACTGGCCAAGATCGTCGACAAGGCCGAGATCGCGCTGGCGCTGACCGACAGCCGCATCGCGGATGAACTGGTGGCGTGCGCCAAGACCAGCCGCTTCCTCAAGCAAGTCGTGAATTTCGACGGCACCTCGAACCACGATGCCGAACTGGATCGGGTGGCGTTGAGCAAGCCTGTGCGTTTCGATGCGGTGAAGACCGGCCGTGACGACGTGGCGCTGCTGGGATTCACCTCGGGCACCACGGGTGAGCCGAAGGCCACCATGCATTTCCACCGCGATCTCATGATCATCGCCGACGGCTATGCCAAGGAAGTGCTCAAGGTCACGCCGGACGATGTGTTCGTGGGGTCGCCGCCGCTCGCGTTCACGTTTGGGCTCGGCGGTCTTGCGATCTTCCCGTTGCGGTTCGGCGCAACCGCGACGCTGCTGGAAAACGCAGCGCCGCCCGAGATGATCAAGATCATCGAGACCTACAAGGCGACGGTCTGTTTCACCTCGCCCACCGCCTATCGCGCGATGATGACGGCGATGGACAAGGGCGCCGACCTGTCCTCGTTGCGGCTTGCGGTGTCCGCCGGCGAAACCCTGCCGGCGCCGGTGTTCGAGAGTTGGGTGCGCAAGACCGGCAAGCCGATTCTGGACGGCATCGGCTCAACCGAGCTGCTGCATATCTTCATCACCAACCGGATCGGCGATGCCGCCGCGGGAACGACGGGCTGTCCGGTGACTGGCTATGAGGCGAAAGTCGTCGACGAGGACATGAATGAAGTCGCGGTCGGCACGGTCGGCAAGCTCGCGGTGCGCGGGCCGACCGGGTGCCGTTATCTCGCCGACGACAGACAGACCAACTATGTTCGCGACGGCTGGAATCTGACCGGCGATTCCTTTGTCCAGAACGCGGAGGGCCGCCTGTCCTTCGTCGCGCGCTCCGACGACATGATCGTGTCCTCCGGCTACAACATCGCCGGACCCGAGATCGAGGCGACGCTGTTGACGCACGATGCGGTGGCCGAATGCGGCGTGGTCGGCGCGCCGGACGAGGCGAGGGGCATGATCGTCAAGGCCTACATCGTGCTCGCGCCGGGATTCACCGGAGATGCTGCGCTGGTCACCGCGTTGCAAGACCACGTCAAGCGCGAGATCGCGCCCTACAAATATCCGCGCGCGATCGAATTCGTCGCGCAACTGCCGAAGACCGAAACTGGAAAGTTGCGGCGATTTGCCTTGCGGCAGATGGCGCAGGCTGGAGCCGTGTCGTCGCAGACCGCGGCGGAATGAAAGTTCTGAAGGAGAATTGTCCGTGAATCCGCCCAACGCGCCGACGCTGAACGTGATGCCGGTCCCTGTTGAGCCGAAACGTCAGATTCTGCAGCCATCGGGATGGCCGGTCCCGAAAGGTTATGCCAACGGCATCGCGGCGGAAGGCCGCCTCATCGTCACTGGCGGCGTGATCGGTTGGGATGCGAGCGAACGTCTGGCCGACGGTTTCGTTGCGCAGGTGCGGCAGACGCTTGGCAACAT
>JBQCIZ010000198.1:0-2013 GCA_051953235.1 Nitrobacter sp.
TTGTGCGGGGCGACCGCGGCAGCGATCGCCGCGATATGGTCGGGCGTGGTGCCGCAGCAGCCGCCGACGATATTGACGAGGCCGCTGGCCGCGAACTCGCCGATCAGCCGCGCCATGTAGTCGGGGCTCTCGTCGTATTCACCGAATTCGTTGGGCAGGCCGGCATTCGGATAGGCGCAGATCAGCGTATCGGCGACGCGGCCGATATCGGCGATATGGGCGCGCAGATCTTCGGCGCCGAGTGCGCAGTTGAAGCCGACGGTGATCGGCTTCGCGTGGCGGATCGAGTGCCAGAACGCTTCTGGCAACTGCCCCGAAAGCAGGCGGCCGGATTTGTCGGTGATGGTACCGGACACCATGATTGGCACGTCGATGCCGCGTCCGTCGCAAATTTCGGAGATCGCATAGAGCGCCGCCTTGGCGTTCAGCGTGTCGAAGATGGTCTCGACCAGCAGCAGGTCCGCACCGCCGTCGAGCAGGCCGTTGATCTGCTCGCCATAGGCCTTGCGCAGGTCGTCGAATGTGACGGCGCGGTAGCCCGGGTTGCCCACGTCGGGCGAGATGGACGCAGTACGGTTGGTCGGGCCGATGGCGCCGGCGACGAAGCGCGGCTTGCCGTCTTCGGCGCTGACCCGTTCAGCCGCCGCGCGGGCAAGTTTCGCGCCGTCGCGGTTGAGTTCGTAGGCGAGGTCCGACATGTCGTAGTCGGCCTGTGCGATCGAAGTCGACGAAAACGTATTGGTGGCGACGATATCGGCTCCGGCGCGGAGGTAAGCGGCGTGAATGTCCTCGATCGCCTTCGGTTGAGTGAGGATCAGGAGATCGTTGTTGCCGCGCACGTCGCGGTGAAAATCCTTGAAGCGCTCCCCGCGGAACGCGGCCTCGTCGAACTGCAGCGCCTGGATCATGGTGCCCATGGCGCCGTCGAGCACGAGGATGCGTTCGCGAGCGAGGTCGCGGAGTTTCTTGGCGATGGGTGAAGTCATCTTTGTCACGTTATTACCTTGCCTGCGTCATGGCCGGGTTAGTATTGGCCATCCACGTCTTTAAATACATCTGCGGCCAAGACGTGGATGCCTGGCACAAGGCCGGGCATGACGGAAAAAACTATGCCGCCTTCTGCGCGGTGTTCGGCCGGATGCCCAGCAGATGAGCGATGGCGAATACGAGATCGGCGCGGTTCATGGTGTAGAAATGGAAGGTGTCGACGCCGCGCTTGGCGAGCTTCTGCACCTGTCCGGCGGCAACGGTCGCCGCCACGAGCTTGCGCGTTTCCGGATCGTCGTCGAGGCCTTCGAATTTTTCGGCGAGCCATGGCGGCACGGTGGTGCCTGCCTTGGTCACGAAGTTGCGGGCTTGCTTGAAATTGTGCATCGGCATGATGCCAGGCACGATCGGAATATCGATGCCGCGCGCCCGAACCCGATCGAGATAGCGAAGGTACAGGTCGTTGTCGAAGAAGACCTGGGTGATGGCGCGCGTGGCACCGGCATCGACCTTGGCCTTGAGAACGTCGATGTCGGCATCGATGTCGCGGCTCTCCGGATGCTTTTCGGGATAGGCCGAAACGGAAATTTCGATGTCCCCATGCCGCCGCTTGATGCCGGCGACCAGATCGGCCGAGCTACGATAGCCGTCCGGATGGGTGCTGTACGCCGTGCCGATTCCGCCCGGCGGATCTCCGCGCAGCGCCACGATATGGCGGACGCCAACCTCGTGATAGCGGCTGACGATCTCGTCAATTTCCCCGCGTGCCGCGCCGACGCAAGTGAGATGCGCCGCCGGCAGCAGACTGGTTTCGGACAGGATGCGCGCGATGGTCGAATGGGTGCGCTCGCGCGTCGATCCGCCGGCGCCATAGGTGACGGAGACGAAGTTGGGCGAGAGTGGCGCAAGGCGCGTAATGGTGTCCCAGAGATTGCGCTCCATCTCCTCGGTCTTGGGCGGGAAGAACTCGAAGGAGATCGCGGGACGCTTTTGGGCGGAATAGCCGTTGTACGCCGGAGACGAAAC
>JBQCIZ010000199.1:0-4917 GCA_051953235.1 Nitrobacter sp.
GACCGAGCGGCTCGACCGCATCCGCAAGGGCGTGATGGAACTCTACGCCTCCGACCACTCGGTGACCTCGCTCGACCGCAACGACAAGGAGAACAGGTATGTCGATCTGCTCGACGTCGCCGCCGACGTCGGGCTGGAGGAAGTGCGCTACGGGTTCGACTGCGAGCATCATCCGAACACGGGCGTCGACGACTCCAACCCGTACTTCATCTACGACCCGGCCAAGTGCATCGTGTGCTCGCGCTGCGTGCGCGCCTGCGAGGAGGTGCAGGGCACTTTTGCGCTGACGATCTCCGGCCGCGGCTTCGATTCGATCGTGTCGGCCGGCATGAACGAAACGTTCCTCGGCTCGGAATGCGTGTCGTGCGGCGCCTGCGTGCAGGCCTGTCCGACCGGATCGCTGGTCGAAAAGACAGTGCTGGCCGCGCAGGCGATCGAGAAACCGGCGGATCGCTCGGTAGTGACGACCTGCGCCTATTGCGGCGTGGGATGCGCATTCAAGGCCGAAATGCACGGCGAGGAAGTCGTGCGCATGGTGCCTTACAAGGATGGCAAGGCCAATCGCGGCCATTCCTGCGTGAAGGGCCGGTTCGCCTGGGGTTACGCCAACCACAAGGAGCGCATCCTGAAACCGATGGTGCGCGAGAAGATCACCGATCCGTGGCGCGAGGTGTCGTGGGACGAGGCGATCGCGCGAACGGCGTCGGAATTCAAGCGCATCCAGCAGAAGTACGGCCGGGGTGCGATCGGCGGCATCACCTCGTCGCGCTGCACCGACGAGGAAACCTTCCTCGTCCAGAAGCTGGTGCGTGGCGGATTCGGCAACAACAATGTCGATACCTGCGCGCGTGTCTGCCACTCGCCGACCGGCTATGGCCTGTCTTCGACCTTCGGCACCTCGGCCGGCACGCAGGATTTCGATTCGGTTGAAGAAACCGACGTCATGGTCCTGATCGGCGCGAATCCGACCGACGCGCACCCGGTGTTCGGCTCGCGGATGAAGAAGCGCTTGCGCGAAGGTGCGAAGATCATCGTGATCGATCCGCGCGCCACCGATCTCGTGCGCTCGCCGCATATCGAGGCGGCCTACCATCTGCCGCTGCTGCCCGGCACCAACGTTGCCATGTTGACTGGGCTCGCGCACGTCGTCGTCACCGAAGGTCTCGTCAACGAGCAGTTCGTTCGCGAACGCTGCGAGTGGGATGCGTTTCAGGATTGGGCGGAATTCGTCGCCGACCCGAAGCATAGCCCGGAGGCGACCGCAAAAGTCACCGGCGTGCCCGCCGATGACATCCGTAACGCCGCGCGGCTCTACGCGACCGGCGGCAACGGTGCGTTCTTCTATGGCCTCGGCGTCACCGAGCACAGCCAAGGCTCGACCGCGGTGATGGCGATCGCCAACCTGGCCATGGCGACCGGCAACATCGGCCGGCCCGGCGTCGGCGTGAATCCGCTGCGCGGCCAGAACAACGTGCAGGGTTCGTGCGACATGGGTTCTTTCCCGCACGAGTTCTCGGGCTATCGCCACGTCGCCACCGATTCCGTACGCGAACAGTTCGAGATCGACTGGGGTGTGAAACTCGACAAGGAGCCGGGCCTGCGCATCAACAACATGTTCGATGCGGCAATGGATGGCTCGTTCCTCGGCCTCTATGTGCAGGGCGAGGATATCCTGCAATCCGATCCCAACACCTCGCACGTCGTCGCCGCGCTGTCGAAGATGGAATGCGTCGTGGTGCAGGACTTGTTCCTGAACGAGACCGCGAACTACGCCCATATCTTCCTGCCGGGCTCGACCTTCCTCGAGAAGGACGGCACCTTCATCAACGCCGAGCGCCGCATCCAGCTCGTGCGCAAGGTGATGGAGCCGAAGAACGGCTACGCCGACTGGGAGGTCACCTGCGCGATCTCCAATGCGATGGGCTATCCCATGCACTACAATCATCCGTCCGAAATCATGGACGAGATCGCGCGGCTGACGCCGACATTCGCCGGCGTCTCGTTCAAGCGGCTCGAGGAACTCGGTTCGATTCAGTGGCCCTGCAACGAAAAGGCGCCGCTCGGAACGCCGGTCATGCACATCGATACGTTCGTGCGCGGCAAGGGCCGCTTCATCGTCACCGAGTATGTGGCGACCGACGAACGGGTCGGGCCGCGGTTCCCGCTGCTGCTCACCACGGGCCGCATCCTCAGCCAGTACAATGTCGGCGCGCAGACCCGCCGCACCGACAATGTCGTCTGGCATCCGGAGGACCGGCTCGAGATTCATCCGAACGATGCCGAGATGCGCGGCGTGCGCGACGGCGACTGGGTTCGTCTGCAGAGCCGCGCCGGCGAGACGACGCTGCGCGCGCTGATCACCGAGCGCGTGGCGCCGGGTGTGGTCTACACCACGTTCCACCACCCCTCGACCCAAGCCAATGTCATCACGACGGACTTTTCGGACTGGGCGACCAACTGCCCCGAATACAAGTGCACCGCCGTGCAGATTTCGCCGTCCAACGGTCCGTCGGAGTGGCAGAAGAGCTACGAGGAGCAGGCCCGTCAGTCGCGGCGGATCGCTCCGGCGGAGGCGGCGGAGTAGCGCATGCATGAGCCGGTCCGCATCGTTCCTCGAAAAGTCTGGCGCGCCGAGGGCGCCAGCGAGGGAACGCGGGCGGTTCCGGAAGAGACCGCGATCGCGCTGACCTATAATGGCGGCACCTACGCCGTGATGATGGCGACGCCGCGCAATCTCGAGGATTTCGCGGTTGGATTCAGCCTCGATGAAGGCATCGTCAAGGACGCGTCCGAACTCCAGTCGCTTGAGGTCGTTGAACTCGACGACGGCATCGAACTGCGGATGTGGCTTGCGCCGTCCATCGCGGAGCACTTGAGCGCGCGGCGGCGGCAGATCGCCGGTCCCACCGGTTGCGGCCTGTGCGGCATCGATTCCATCGCCGAGGCCGTCAAGCCGGCGGCGATCGTCGGGCGAGGGGTGACGCTGACGCCGCAGCAGATCATGGCCGCGATGGCTGCGATTCCGCCGCTGCAGAAGATCAACATCGAGACGCGCGCGGTTCACGCCGCGGCGTTCTGGACGCCGGTGCAGGGCATCGTCGAGCTACGCGAGGACGTCGGCCGCCACAACGCGCTCGACAAGCTCGCCGGCGCACTCGCGCGCAACAAGGTGAACGCAGCGGTAGGCGCCGTGCTGTTGACCAGCCGCATCTCGGTCGAGATGGTGCAGAAGACCGCAGCGATCGGCGCAAGCGTCATGGTGTCGGTATCGGCGCCGACCGCGCTCGCGGTGCGGATGGCGGAAGCCGCTGGCATCACGCTGGCCGCCATTGCCCGCAACGACGGCTTCGAAGTTTTCACCTACCCGGAACGGATATCCCCGAGAGCGTCTCAACATGTCCACGTCGCCTGATAACCTTGTCTACATGGCTAACCAGATCGGCACCTTCTTCAAGTCGCAGCGGCCGGAGACGGTCGTGCCCGGCATCGCCGACCACATCAAGAAGTTCTGGGATCCCCGGATGCTGAAATCGATCTACGCGCATGTCGATGCCGGCGGCGCGGGACTCGAGCCCCAGGTACTGGAGGCTCTGCGGAGCCTGAAGGCCAAAGCCGCCTAAGGCGGCAGGTCCGGCGCTAATCCTTGTGATCGCGGCTGCCTGTGCCGGATGAGCCGCCTTTTCGCTCGCCGATTCACTGCGCCGAAACACCTTTCGGTCCAGTCTCTCGCTGGACGCAGCAAGGATCGAGCGGCCCATGAGCTTCGAGCAGCAAACCCCGGCGCTCGCCGTACGAGGGTTAACAAAGCGTTTCGACCGCCCGGCGGTCGATGGTCTCGACCTGACCGTCCGGCCCGGCGAATTCTACGCGCTGCTCGGCCCGAACGGCGCGGGCAAGACCACGACACTGCGCATGGTCGCGGGGCTGTTGCGGCCCGATGTCGGTTCGGTGTCGGTACTCGGCGTCGATGCGCTGAAGGATCCGGTCGCCGCCAAGCAGATCATGGCGTGGGTCTCCGACGAACCGATGATCTACGAGAAGCTGACGCCGCTGGAATATCTCGAATTCGTCGCGGGCCTCTGGGGGTGCGACGCCACGGTCTCGGAACCTGCGGCGCGGGCAATCCTCACGTCGCTCGGGATGGCCGCGCATCTCGACGAACGCTGCGAGGGATTCTCCAAGGGCATGCGGCAGAAGGTGGCGCTGGCGGGTGCGCTGGTGCACGATCCCCGGCTGATCATTCTCGACGAACCGCTGACGGGTCTCGATGCGGTTTCGGCGCGGCACGTGAAGGGCCTCCTGCAGGAACGCGTGCGCGGCGGCGACACCGTGATCATGACGACGCATATTCTCGAGGTCGCCGAGCGCATGGCGGACCGGATCGGCGTCATTGCCAACGGAAAACTGATCGCCGAGGGCACGCTCGACGAGTTGCGGCAATGGAACGGCGAAAACCATTCCAGCCTCGAAGAGACGTTCCTCGCGCTGGTCGAGAACGAAGCGGCCGCCGCATGAGTTCGGCGCTGGAACTGACCTGGTTCGCGCGGCACGAGATTCGTCTCGCATGGCGCGACTGGCTGGCGATGATGACCGCCGGCCGCAAACGCCGCCCTCGCAACGTCGCCATCGGCCTCGTTGTATTCGCGCTGGTCATGCATCTGCCGGCCTATGCCGTGGTCGGCCGCTATGCGGACGTCTCCTCCGACGCTGACCGCACGACGCTGATCGTCATGACCGCCAGTCTGTTCCTGGCCTGGGCGCTGATCCTGTCGCAGGCGATGGAGTCGGTGACGCGGGTGTTCTATTCCCGCGCCGATCTCGATCTCATCATGTCGTCGCCGGTGACGCTCGCCAACGTGTTCTCGATCCGCATGGGCGCGATCGCGCTGGCCGTGACTGCGATGGCTCTACTGTTCT
>JBQCIZ010000200.1:0-2135 GCA_051953235.1 Nitrobacter sp.
GGCTTCGGCGCCGGCCTTGTTCGGCGCGTTCGCAACCACGGCGATATTGGCCGGGACGATGGTCGTTACCGACGGGTAGACGAACTTGACCGGGAATCCTGTTGCCTGCGAGGAGAAGGCGAAGAAGTCGATGACGATGCCATAACCGACCTGGCCGGAGTTGACGGCTTCTGGAACGCCGAACGAGCGTTCGGTGACTTCGCGGAAATTACCCGAGACGGCCTTGAGCGTGGCCCAGCCCTTGTCCCAGCCTTCGCCCTGCAGAATGGTTTCGACGGTCAGATGCGTGGTGCCGGAGCGCGAGGGCGCGGCCATCGACACGTGATCGAAGTAGGCGGGAGCCGCGAGATCCTGCCACTCCTTCGGCTCGGGCAGCTTCTTGGCCTTGACGTAACGCTCGTTCCACATGATGCCGTAGCCCGACGCGGCAAAGCCGAGATAGTAGCCATCGGGATCGTTGATCGGGAACTGGCCGATCTTCGCCGGAATGCCCGACGCCTTCGGCGAATATTTCTGCAGCAGCGACTTGCCCTTCAACGCCTCGAATGCATCGGGCGCCGAGGCCCAGAAGATGTCGGTCTGGTTATTGGCCTTGGTTTCCTCGAGGTACTTCACGCCGGCGTTGGTGTTGCGGTTCTGCACATCGAGCGTGATGCCAGGCATCGCGGCCTGAAACGCCTTCTTGATCGGATCGGTGAGGTCCTTCGAGTAGGAAGTGACAATGCTGACCTTGCCCGTGGGGGCTTGCGCATGCGCTGAGACCGGCAGGACGAAACCGACAAGGGCGGCTAGAAACCAACTGGGACGACGGGACATATGCAATTTCCTCCAAATTCCGGTCTTGTAGAACGGCCGTGCGAATGGGTGATATTAACGGCTCTTGTTGCTTCAATACCATAGCCCTTCGTCGAACCAAGGCTCTTCGCGATTTTTACGAGTCGATCAGAGGATTGAATCCGGCTTGCGGAGTCGCGTCGGGAATGGAAGTCTGCGCAGTCAGCGTCTGTCACCCCAGCGAACCCCGGAGTATTTCGTGAAAACAGCCATCACCGAACTGTTCGGCATCCAGCATCCGATCATCCAGGGCGGCATGCATTACGTCGGCTTCGCGGAGCTGGCGTCCGCTGTCTCGAATGCGGGCGGGCTTGGCATCATCACGGGCCTGACGCAGAAGACGCCGGAATTGCTGGCGAAGGAAATCGCGAAATGCCGCGGCATGACCGACAAGCCGTTCGGCGTGAACCTGACCTTTTTGCCGTCGTTCTCGGCGCCGCCCTATCCGGAATACATCGCGGCGATCCGCGAAGGCGGCGTCAGGATCGTCGAGACTGCCGGCCGCAGCCCCGAGCAATACATGCCGGCGCTGAAGGCGGCCGGTATCAAGGTGATCCACAAATGCACCTCGGTGCGGCATTCATTGAAGGCGCAGTCGATCGGCTGCGATGCCGTCAGCGTCGATGGCTTCGAGTGCGGCGGTCACCCCGGCGAGGACGACGTGCCGAACATGATCCTGCTGCCGCGCGCGGCCGACGAGTTGAAGATTCCGTTCGTCGCGTCCGGCGGCATGGCCGATGCGCGCAGCCTCGTGGCGGCGCTGGCGATGGGCGCGGCCGGCATGAACATGGGCACGCGCTTCATCGCGACAAAAGAGGCGCCGGTGCATGACAACGTGAAGAAGGCGCTGGTCGCGGCTTCCGAGCTCGACACACGCCTGATCATGCGCGCACTACGCAACACCGAGCGCGTGCTGAACAACCGCAAGGTCGAGAAGCTGATGGAGATCGAGCGCGAGAAAGGCAAGGCGCTCAAGATCGACGACATCATCGAGGAGGTGGCCGGCGTCTATCCCAAGGTGATGATCGACGGCGACATGGATGCAGGCGCCTGGAGCTGCGGCATGATGGTCGGGCTGATCCGCGATGTGCCGAGCTGCAAGGAACTGATCGACCGCATCATGACGGATGCCGAGCGCATCATCCGCCAACGGTTGACAGGATTCCTGGATGGGAAGGCCGCGTAGAGCGCAGTGCCGACCCGTGGCCGCGCATCGCCGTTCAACGGCGATGCTGCGCCAAACCAAGCGGAGCTCGTCAGGCCGGGAACCAGGTCAATCCGCCGTTTGAGCTCATGGTATA
>JBQCIZ010000201.1:0-2961 GCA_051953235.1 Nitrobacter sp.
CGGGCAGTCCATGCCGACCTCAAACCCGTTGGGATAGCCGGCTTCGGTCAGCAGCTTCTTCGCACCATCCGGGTCGAACGGGGGACGCGTGAACTCGTTCGACAGCTTGAAGAGTTGCGGCGCAATCATCAGCGCCGATGGCGTCGAGAGGCCGCGCATGACGCGGGTCTTGATCAGGTTGATGTCGATCGCCTTGAAGAAGGCTTCACGCACCCGTTCATCCTTGAACGGGTTCTTGCCCTTGACATTCGAATACAGAAGCTCGTCGCGGGTTTGATCCATCCCGAGGAAGATGGTGCGGATTTCGGGGCCGGTCAGAACCTTGGCGTTGGAGCTCGCGTTCACGCGTGAGATGTCCTGGATCGGAACCGGCTCGATCACGTCAACCTCACCCGACAGCAGCGCGGCGACGCGGGTAGCGTCGGAATGGATCGGCGTGAAGATGATCTCCTTGAGATTGTGCTCGGGCTTGCGCCACCAGTTCGGATTGGCCTTGAAGACGGTTTTGACGCCCGGCTGATGGCTCTCGACGGAGAAGGCGCCGGTGCCGTTGGCGTGCAGCGAGGCGTAGCTCGGCGTGGTCGCCGCAGCGGGCGTCGGCTCGACCGAATTGTTGGCCTCGGCCCACTTCTTGTCCATGATGTACCAGGTATCCCATTGCGAATTCAGAATGGGATTTGGCGAACTCAGGATGAAGTCGACGGTGTTATCGTCGACCTTGACCACCTTGGCGTCGGCGGGAACGCGGGTCTGCAGGTTCGAGCCCTTGGCGCGAACGCGATTGGCGGAGAACACCACGTCGTCGGCGGTGAAGGGGTCGCCGTTCTGGAATTTGACGTTCTTGCGCAGATGGAAACGCCAGCGCGTCGGCTCGGGGGTCTCCCAGCTTTCGGCAAGGCCCGGAATGATCTTCAGATCCTTGTCCCGCGCAATGAGGCCTTCATAGACCTGCCCGAGATGCGCGAGCGTAGTGGTTTCGTTAAGGGTGTAGGGATCGAGCGACTTGAGATCGCCCTGGTTCGCATAACGCAGGGTTTGTGCGGAGGCGGGCACCGTCATGGACGCCGCAAATGAAGCTGCGGCAAGCGCAAACAAGGTCAAACGGATACGCATTTGCTGAAATTCTCCTCCACTGGGGCGTTGTTCGCCTCTCCGGCATTTCGTCAATGTTGCCAAAGTTTGAGCGAGGCGCAAGCGGGATTTCCGTGATAATTCAGGATCAACCGGATCAACTGTTGTGGCGGCCGAAGGGTTTGCGCTGCGAAGAAGCGATACTTAAGTTGTAACCATCGCCTTCGGCGATGCGGGACTATCTGAATCCGGAGACTTGTGTGACCGTGGTGAAGGCCGATGTTCTGGTTTTAGGCGCTGGAATTGTCGGCGTTTCCGCAGCCCTTCATCTGCAGCAGCGCGGCCGGGACGTCGTCCTTGTCGACCGGCACGACAAGGCCGGCGAGGAGACGAGCTACGGCAATGCCGGCCTGATCGAAAGCGCATCGGTCTTTCCGTACATGTTTCCGCATGATCCGCTGCAGGTCTTGCGCTATGCGCTGAATCTCGCTCCGGAGGCGCACTATCATCTCTCGGCGCTGCCGACGTTTCTGCCGTGGCTGGTCCGCTATTACCGGGCCTCTTCCCCTGAGGGCGCGATGCGGAGTGCGAAAGCCGCCTTGCCGTTGATCCAGCGCTGTCTTGCCGAGCACGAAGCGCTGATCGTCGAGGCGGGCGTGCCGCAACTCCTGCGCAGGACCGGATGGATCAAGCTGTTTCGTTCGGATGCGAGCCTCGGCAAAGGTGTCGCCGAGCTCGATCGGGCGCGGCAGTTTGGTGTCGAGGCGGACGTGCTGGATGCCGCGGCGATCGCCGTCCGCGAGCCCAATCTGTCGGGAACGTTCACCGGCGCCATTCACTGGCCCGCACCCGGCTTCATTCCGGATCCCGGCGCACTGGCGAAGGCCTATGCGGCGCTGTTCGTCCGCAAGGGTGGCCGGTTCATTGCCGCGGATGCGCGCACGCTGGCGCAAAACGATGCACGCTGGCGCGTCGATGGTCCGAACGGGGCGTTGATCGGACGCGAAGCCGTGATCGCACTTGGGCCGTGGTCGGACGATGTGTTTCGTCCATTGGGTTACGACATGCCGCTCGGCATCAAGCGAGGCTATCATTTGCATCTCGCGCCGCGCGGCAACGCGGTGCTTCATCATCCCGTGCTCGACACCGATCGCGGGTATCTGCTGGCGCCGATGAATCGAGGCATCCGGCTGACCACTGGCGCCGAGTTCGCCCGCCGCGACGCGCCACCAACGCCGGTTCAGCTTGAGCGCACCTTGCCGTTGGCGCGCGAATTGTTCCCTCTGGCAGAGGCGGTCGACGCCACGCCGTGGATGGGCCGCCGGCCGTGCCTGCCCGACATGCTGCCGGTGATCGGAAAAGCGGCGCGCCATGCCGGATTGTGGTTCGATTTCGGGCATCAGCATCACGGCCTGACGCTGGGACCTGCAACGGGCCGGCTGCTGGCTGAAATGATGACCGGGGAGGCGCCGTTCGCCGACCCAAGGCCGTTTGCGGCCGAACGGTTTGGATGAGACAGCGGCTGCGCGACCCGGCCACGTTGCTTGCATCGCACGTGAACTCGCGGCGATACTGGCGGTTCTCCCGGTTCGCCGCGCTTGCCGTTCCGGGATCAGTCAGGAGCACGCCATGAAGGTCAATATCGAGATCGACTGCACCCCGGAAGAAGCACGGCAATTCATGGGACTTCCCGACGTGCAGCCGATGCAGAACGCCATGATGGACAAGCTCCAGCAGAAGATGTCGGAAAACATCGAGAAGTTCTCGCCCGAAGCGATCCTGCAGAACTGGTTCACGTTCGATCCGAAGATGACCGAGCGCTTTCAGGACATGTTCGTCAACATGGCCGGGCTCGGCATGGGCCGGACCAAGGACAAGACATAGGGCATG
>JBQCIZ010000202.1:0-11255 GCA_051953235.1 Nitrobacter sp.
CATCTGCGTGTAGGCGCGCGAAACCTCGACCATGCGGCTCATCTCAGTCACCGCGTTGACGTTGGATTTTTCGATGAAGCCCTGATGGACCCGCGCGTTGACGTCGGGCTGGGCGATATTGCCTTCGCCGGCGGCGTAGAGGTTGGAGCCTTCCTTGAGCAGCTTCTGCGCCTGCGCGAAGGAAACCAGCTTGAGCTTGCCGCGGATCGAGTCGGCGGCGTTGTTGGTCCCCTCGATGACAGTCACGGTGCCGTCGGCCGAAATCGCGATGTCGTGGTCGGTCTGCTGGAAGGTGATCGGCCCGTTGGCGCCGAGAACCTGATTGCCGGCCGCGGTCACCAGTTGGCCCTGCGGATTGATCTGCAATCCGCCATCACGGGTATAGCGCTCGCCGTTCGGGGTCTGCACCACCAGGAAGGCGTTGCCGTCGATGGCGACGTCGAGCGGGTTCTTGGTTTGCTCGGTCGGTCCGCCCGAGAAGTCGTGGAAGGTGGCGCGGTCCTGCACGAAGCTGAGGCGGCGGTCGCCGCCGACGAAGTTGTCTTCGTGGGCGCCCGGCATCAGGTATTCCTCGAACAGCGAGCGGTCGGCCTTGAAACCGTTGGTGTTGACGTTCGCGACGTTGTTCGCAACGACGTCCATCTGCCGTTCGAGCATCATCTGCCGCGATAGTCCGATGAGGAGCGTATTCTCCATCGGTGGTTCTCCCCTTGCTGATCCGCTTGAGGCCCTCCCAGGCCCGCCGGCGGATCGTTCCGAACCGGAAGGCTCTCCCAAGCCTGCGGTTCGCCAAGGGTGTAGCGAAAGCCGTGCCAGTTACGAAAATATCGTATTTACAATGTCTTATTGAAAACGGCGAGGCCGGGAAGGGCGGCAATAAGGTCTTGTTGACCATATTGACCCGGCAAAATCTTCCCACCGTATGGTTAAAAGAAAGATTCCATTAACCATTGCGAACCTAGTGTTAACGCCACACGGGGCGCGTGTGCGCCGGGGGCATCTGTTTCGCGTATCTGGCCTGCTCGGCGGCATCGGACCGATCCTGTTTTACGGACGAGCTGGCGATGGCAGAGAACGAGCAGACCGAAGGTGCGGCAGCCGAAGGCGGCGAACCGCTCGTTGCCAAGAACCGCTTCAAGCTGATCGTCGCCGCCGTGGTGCTGTTCTGCATCGTCAGCGGCGCGGGCACCTGGTTCTTCTTCTTCCGCCATCACGGCGAGGAAAAGCACGCCGAGGCGCCGCCGCCGAAGCCGCCGGTGTTCATCGATGTTCCGGACATGCTGGTCAACCTTGTGGGCGCACCGGGCGAGCGGGTGCAATATCTTAAGGTGAAGGTCGTCCTCGAGGTGAAGGATGAGCCGCAGGTCGAGAAGATCAAGCCGGCGCTGCCGCGGGTCACCGACCTGTTTCAGACCTACATGCGCGAACTAAGGCCGAGCGATCTCAATGGCTCGGCCGGACTGTTTCGTTTGAAGGAAGAACTGACCAAGCGGGTCAACACGGTGATCTCGCCCGGTCATGTCAACGCCGTGCTGTTCAAGGAAATCGTCATTCAGTGAGGATGGCGATGGGGTCGCTTAAGGATCTAGGTCATGGCGGGCGAGAACGATCAAGTCGACCAGGATGCAATCGCAGCCCAGTGGGAAGCCTCGCTCGATTCCGAGGATCCCGCCGAGGCCGCGAAGGCTGCCGCCGCCAATGAACTTACGGAGGCGATGGCGGAGCAGTGGGCCGCCATGGTCGACGATGGCAGCCGCAACTTCGGCAACGGCAAGAACGGCGGCGAGCGGGTCCTCTCGCAGGAAGAAATCGACAATCTGCTCGGCTTCAGCGTCGGCGAAATCAATGTCGACGACAATTCCGGCATCCGGGCGATCATCGACTCGGCGATGGTGTCCTACGAACGCCTGCCGATGCTGGAAATCGTGTTCGACCGCCTGGTGCGGCTGATGACGACCTCCCTGCGAAATTTCACCTCCGACAACGTCGAAGTCTCGCTCGACCGCATCACCTCGGTCCGTTTCGGCGACTACATGAACTCGATTCCGCTGCCCGCGGTGCTGAGCGTGTTCAAGGCTGAGGAGTGGGAGAATTTCGGCCTCGCGATGGTCGATTCCAGCCTGATCTACTCCATGATCGACGTGCTGCTCGGCGGCCGGCGCGGCCAGACCTCGCTCCGGATCGAGGGCCGGCCCTATACGACGATCGAAACCAACCTGGTGAAGCGGCTGGTCGAGGTGGTGCTGGCCGATGCCGAGCAGGCATTCCGCCCGCTGTCGCCGGTGACGTTCACGATCGATCGCCTTGAGACCAATCCGCGCTTTGCCACCATCACCCGCCCGGCCAACGCTGCGATCCTAGTGCGGCTCCGCATCGATATGGAAGATCGCGGCGGCTACATCGAACTGCTGTTGCCCTATGCGACCATCGAACCGATCCGCAACGTGCTGTTGCAGATGTTCATGGGTGAAAAGTTCGGCCGCGACCCGATCTGGGAGAGCCATCTGGCCACGGAGATCGCGCAGGCCCAGATCGCCGTGGATGCCGTGCTGTATGAAGCCGAGATTCCGCTGAAGCAGCTCATGGCCTTGAAAGTCGGCGATACGCTGCCGCTGGAGATGCGTCCCGATGCGTCGGTCGCGGTGCGATGCGGCAGCGTCACGCTGACCGAAGGCCGCATGGGCCGCGTCGGCGACCGCGTCGCGATCCGAGTCACCAAGCAGTTGCGCAAACCGAACACGACCTTCGCCATGTTCGAGAAGGCCGACGAACAGACCAAGATGATGGAGGCCCAATGAACCACTCATTCGGACTAGTGATCGAGAGCCTTGTCACGGTTCTTCTCATGCTCACAATCGGTTACTGCATGCTGCTGAACAAGCGGCTGAAGCGGCTCAAGGCCGACGAGCAGTCGCTGAAGGCAACCATCGGCGAACTGATCACCGCGACGGAAATCGCCGAGCGCGCGATCGGCGGGCTGAAGCACACCGTGCGCGACGTCAACGAAAACCTCGGCAACCAGATCGTCACCGCGACCGAGTTGTCGCGGCATCTGTCGAAGCAGTTGACGGAAGGTGATGCCGTGCTGCGGCGCCTGTCGCGGATCGCGCTTGCAGCGCGGCCGGCCTCGGCACAGGAAATCGAGCCCGCCGAGCAATCTGTACCAACCGACGCCCGCTCGGTCGCCGCCGCGGCCCGCGCATTCTCCGAACGCCGAAGGGCCAGCGGCCTCGCAGCATGAATGCTTTCAAGGACATCCGCGTCATTCCGATCGTTGTAGTCGCGATTTTCGGTTTCGCCGTCGTCAAGGTGGCCGGGCTTGTGATCGACGGCGGCTATGTCTTCGACTACCAGCCGAATTCGACCCAGCCGTCGTGGGCCCAGGACAACCTGAATTTTCCCGGCGCGAAAACCGCCGACGCGGGCGATATCACCGGATCGGTGGAGAAGAAGGAAGAGCCCAAGAAGGACGAGAAGAAAGACGACGCCAAGAAGGATGAGGCGAAGAAGGAAGAGCCCAAGCCGGGTGCTCCCGAAGTGGCGAAGCCGGGCGTCATCACGATCCCAGAGCCGGGACAGGCGGTCTCGCCGTCCGAGCGTGCGATCCTCGAGCGGCTTCAGAGCCGCCGTCAGGAACTCGAAGCACGCGCTCGGGAAATCGACATTCGCGAGAGTCTGTTGAAGTCCGCCGAAAAGCGCATCGAGGGCCGCGTCGAGGAGATGAAGGGCATCGAGTCCCGGATCGCCACCGCGACCGAGCAGAAGAACGAGGCGGAGGCCGCGCGGTTCAAGGGCATCGTCACGATGTATGAGAACATGAAGCCGAAGGACGCCGCCAAGGTGTTCGACCGGCTGGAGATGTCGGTGCTGTTCGAGATCGCCTCGAAGATCGCGCCGCGCAAGATGTCGGACATTCTCGGCCAGATGTCGCCCGAGGCGGCCGAACGGTTGACCGTCGAACTGGCACGGCACGCCAACGGGGGCGGCACCGCCACCGCGTCCGCCGAGCTGCCCAAGATTGAGGGCAAGCCGACGCCTCAACCTCAGAGCCGCAACTGATCTCCTTCCGCAATTAATATCCTTGTTTAACAAGTCCTTAATTCCACAATCCTAGAGTCCTGCCTGATCGGCGCTCAAAGCGCAGGTCACGGGTTTTGAGTCGAGAGACGATCTGGAATGGCGCGGACGACTGCCGCTGGATGTTGGTCGCAAGCGCGTGCCCGCGCGCGACGGCTGTGGCGCGTCTGTAATCCGGCGTTCGGCGCGGTGTTCCTGCTGTTCGCGATGGCTTTCTCTGGCGCGAGCCATGCTCAGGCCGTTAAGGGCGAGGCGAGTTTTTCGGCGGCGAACGGTTTTGCCCGCCTCGTGCTCACGCTCGACGACGATGTCGATTCCGAAGTCACGGTTGCTGGTACGATCCTCGTGATCCGCTTCAAGCGGCCGGTCGATATTCCCGTCGACAAGTTGTCCGATGCCGTGCCGGACTACGTCGGCTCGGCACGCCGCGATCCCGATGGTTCCGCCATTCGCCTGGCGCTGGCGCGCAAGGTCACCGTCAATACGATGACCGCGGGCGAGCGTGTCTTCATCGACCTGATGCCTGACGGCTGGAAGGGGCCGCCGCCCGGACTGCCGCAGGAGGTGGTTCGGGAACTCGCCGAGCGCGCCCGCGCCGCGGAGCGCGCCTTGCGCGAGCAGCGCACCCTGGAAGCCTCGAAGAAGCGTCCGCCGGTTCGCGTGCGTGCGTCCGTGCAGCCGACCTTCGTGCGCTACATTTTCGAATTGCCTGACGGTGCCAGTGTGTCCTCCGTGCTGAACGAGCAGAAACTTGCGCTGCTGTTCAAGCCGGCGCTGACCTTCGATCTGGCCGATGCCAAGCTGGTTGCGCCGGCCAACGTCGCCTCGATCGCGCAGAAGATCGATGGCGACGGCTCTCGCGTCGACGTCAAGCTGATTGGTGACGTCGACGTACATTCGTTCCGCGAGGAGAAGAACTACATCGTCGATATAGGCTTCCAGCAGGGCGACAAGCCGCTGCTCCCGGTGGTGCCGCCCGCGTCCTCGGACGCGCAACCGGCGAAGCCGGAGGCGGGGAAGCAGTCCAGCGCTGCTCCCACGCCCGGCAAGTTCACCGAAATTCCGCCGCCGACCTCGCAGACGATTGCTGCGCAGGCCGGGCTTACGGTCAAGCCTGTGGCTGCGCCCGATGCGAAACCGGCAGACGTCAAGTCCGCCGCCGCTGCCACCGCGCCCGAACCCGTCGCGATGGCCGCGGCAGCACCTCCGGCGGATATGCCGGCTGCGGCTGCGCCAACTCCAGCGCCACCGAAGGCTGTCGCTCCGGAGGCGGCGCCTGCACCGGCCGCGCCCGCAAAGCCTGTCGTCGCGGCGGCAAAAGCTGCGCCCGCGCCGGCAACGCCGGCAGATAGCAACGCGCACGATGCGGTAAGCCTCAACGTCGTGCGAAGCAGCGAGGGCCTGCGTCTGACCTTCGGCTTCGGCGAGCCGACGCCCGCGGCGCTGTTTCGCCGGGCCGATACGG
The DNA here is from genome assembly GCA_051953235.1 of Nitrobacter sp. Taxonomy (GTDB): domain Bacteria; phylum Pseudomonadota; class Alphaproteobacteria; order Rhizobiales; family Xanthobacteraceae; genus Nitrobacter. The sequence continues at coordinate 5,543 of JBQCIZ010000202.1, forward strand.
TGTGGCTTGTGTTCGATTCCGAGAAACCCATCGATGTCAGCGCGGTTCGCCGCGAGGGCGGGGCGCTGATCGCCGATGTCGAGCGCCGTCCCGTGGACAAGGGGCAGGCGATCCGCATTCGCCTGACGCGCCCGCAACTGGCTTCGCTCTCGGCCGGCGAGCCCGATGGCTCCACGCCTGTCGCTGCGGGCCGGCGCTGGGTGGTGATGTTCGCGGACGCCGTGCAGACGCCGCCGCGCGCGCTTAACGTACAGCGCAACGTGGTCGATCGCCTGCATGCGAGCGTGACCGTGCCGATGGCGGGCACCGGCAAGCTGCACCGGATCGTCGATCCGGACTCGGGCGACGCCTTGATGGTGGTGACCGCGCTGCCCCCCGCGCAGGGTCTGATAAGGCCTCAGGAGTTCGTCGAATTCGCGCTGCGCGAGTCGACCCACGGCGTGGTGGTCGAGCCGAAGTCCGACGACGTCACCGTCGATGTGGCGCCCGACAAGGTCACGATTACCCGGCCCGGCGGTCTTACCCTGTCGGCGGCCAATACCGGACCCGAGCGCGCGGCCACCGCGGCGCGCCCGATCTTCGATGTCGAGGAGTGGCAGAAGAACAGCAAGGCGGATTTCTTCAAGCGGCTCGATGAACTGGTCGATGCGGCATCGACCGCAGGCAACGACGATGCGCGGACGTCGGCGCGGATCGATCTTGCGCGCTTCTACATGGCGCGCGGCTTCTATCATGAGGCCAAGGCGGTTCTCGATCTCGCGCTCTCCGAACAGACTCCGGGTAAGGAAGATCCGGTGCTGCTGATCGTTCACTCGGTCGCGAGCTCGCTGACGAACTACACCCGCGCCGCGTTCAAGGATCTCGCGAACCCCGCGATCGGCGCCAACTACGATTCGCAACTGTGGAAGGCGCTGGCGCTGGCGCGCGAACACAAGTGGGCGGATGCGCGCGAGAAATTCAAGAACGTGCAGTTCGCCATCACCGCGCTGCCGATCGACTTGCAGCGTCCGATCGTGGCGGATGCGATGCGGGCCTCGCTCGAGGTCAAGGACTATTCCGGCGCGGCGGCCCGTAGCAGTGATCTCGACGCCATCGGCATTCCCGACGAGATGAAGCCGGAAATCACGGTCATGCGCGGGCGTCTCTCGGAAGCGCTCGGGCGCGACAAGGACGCGCTCGCCCAGTTCGAGGAGGCGATGGCCTCGCCCGATCGCGAGGCTGCGGCGGAAGCGCAGATTCACGACATCGCATTGCGCCAGAAACATAACGAGATCAATCAGCAGGATGCGCTGCACGATCTCGAGACGCTGTCGGTGATGTGGCGCGGCGACGGGCTCGAGGTGCAGACGCTGCAGATGTTGCAGGCGCTCTATACCGACACCGGCCGTTATGCCGAGGCGCTTGCGGTCTCGCGAACGGCGACCAAGCTGCAGCCGAATTCCGCGGTCTCGCGCCAGATTCAGGACGCCGCGTCGGCGCTGTTCACCCAACTTTTCCTGACGACCAAGGGCGACGATCTTCCGCCGGTCGATGCGCTTGCGATGTTCTACGACTATCGTGACCTGACACCAATCGGCCGGCGCGGCGACGAGATGATCCGCCGTCTCGCCGATCGTCTGGTCGGCGTCGATCTGCTCGATCAGGCCGCCGACCTCCTGCAGTACCAGGTCGATCATCGGCTGGAAGGCGCGGCGCGGGCCCAGGTCGCCGCGCGGCTCGCGATGGTCTACCTGATGAACCGCAAGCCGGACCGTGCGATCGCGGCGCTGCGCACCACGAGGATTGCGGACCTCGCCGGCGAGTTGCGGCAACAGCGGCTGCTGCTCGAGGCCCGCGCGCAGAGCGACATCGGCCGCCGCGATCTCGCGCTTGACATCGTCTCCAATCTCACTGGACGCGAAGCGATCCGCCTGCGGTCGGACATCTACTGGGCGTCGCGGCGCTGGCGCGAGGCGTCCGAGCAGATCGAGCTTTACTACGGCGACCGCTGGCGCGATTTCAGGCCGCTGAGTGCCAACGAGAAGAGCGACATCATCCGCGCCGTGATCGGCTACGCGCTTGCCGAGGATTCGCTGGGTCTGGCGCGCTTCCGCGAGAAATACGCACCGCTGATGAGCGGCACCACCGACAAGATCGCGTTCGACACCGCGAGCAAGCCGGCCTCGGGCAACAGCGCCGAATTCGCCCAGATCGCCAAGATGGCGGCGAAGGTCGACACGCTCGACGGCTTCCTGCGCGAGATGAAAACCCGCTTTCCCGATATGACGGCGCGGGCGCCGTTGCCGCCGGAGACGGCGAAGGCCGATCCCACTCCGACGGGCGCGCTGCCGCAGATCATCGGATTGAAGCAGGTCGAGGCGTCGCGCTAGAGCGTCGCCTCGACTTTGGTCCGGATCACACCATCCGGTGCAGGGCGCAGAGCTTGTTGCCGTCGGGATCGCGCAGATAGGCGAGGTAAAGCTTGCCGCCGGGACCTTCGCGCACGCCGGGCGGATCTTCACAGGTCGTTGCGCCGTTGGCGATGCCGATCGCGTGCCAGGCGTCGGCTTGTTCGGCCGAGTCGGCGGCAAATCCGATGGTGCCGCCATTGGCGTGAGTCGCGGGCTTGCCGTCGATCGGCAGCGAGACCGAGAACACCCCAGTTTTGGTGCGGTAGAAGATGCGGTGGCGATCGACCCGACCGGGCGGGACGCCGAGCGTTGCCAGAAGCGCATCGTAGAACGACTTGGCCTTGTTCAGGTCGTTGGTCCCGATCATGACGTGCGAAAACATCGTTGCCAATCCTCCCATCGCGGCGGGCCGGTCGGCCCGTTGTTGTGTTGTGGAAGAAACGATAGCAATGCCTGCCGGAATGCGAAAGTGCTGTTCCGCGATATCGAGAGCAGGGCGCACCGGCCGCGCGTACGCGCGCGGCTCAGCTCCCGTAGCTCTGCACCAGCGAGCCCGCGACCAGCGACCAGCCGTCCACCAGCACGAAGAAGATCAGCTTGAACGGCAGCGACACCACGACGGGCGGCAGCATCATCATGCCCATCGACATCAGGACCGAGGCCACCACGAGGTCGATGATGAGGAAGGGCAGGAACAGGAGGAAGCCGATCTCGAAGGCGCGCTTTAGCTCGGAGATCATGAAGGCCGGCATCAGGATGCGCAGCGAGAGATCGGCGGGCGTTGCCGGCGGCGGCTCGCCGGACAGATCCATGAACAGCTTGAGATCCTTCTCGCGGACGTTCTTCTGCATGAAGCCGCGCAGCGGCACCGACGCGCGCTGCAGCGCATCCTCGACGGTGATCTGGTTGGCGATCAGCGGCTTGATGCCGTCGTCATAGGATTTCTGCAGCGTCGGTCCCATCACGAAGGCGGTGAGGAACATCGCAAGCGCGATGATGACGGAGTTCGGCGGCGCGGTCGCCGTGCCGAGCGCGGTGCGCAGCAGCGACAGCACCACCACGATGCGCGTGAACGACGTCATCATGATCAGGATCGACGGTGCGATCGACAGCACCGTGAGCAGCGCGATCAGTTGGATCGCGCGCTCGGTCACGCCGCCATTGCCGGCGCCGCCGAGGTTGATGCTGATATCCTGCGCCAGTGCCGGATCGGCGAGCGATCCGGCGGCTGCGGCTATCAGGACAAGAAGGAATAAAACTCTACGCGGGCGGAGCGCCGGGCTCACGAAGGCGACTTCGGGCGTCCGAGCAGGGACGCCATCTCGTCTTCAAGATTCTCGAACCCGGATTTCGGGCCGGGCGGAGCGACCGGGGGAGCCACCGACGGCTCGCTGCGGGCGGGCGGCGTGACCGAAACCTCGCTGCGCGGACGCGCCGGCGGCTCGGGAGCGACCGGGGGCGCTGCTTCGGGCTTTGCATCGGTGGTCGGGCGTCGCAGGGCGGCTTCGAGACGTTGCGCCATCTCGGCGAGATTTTGATCCGCGCTGGACGGGGCAGACGGCGGCGGAACAGGTGGCGCGGGCACCGGCGGCGGGGATGCAGGCCGCTCGGTTGCGCGCGGTGGCGGCGTGAGCGCCGGCTCGGCCGGACGAACGGGCGGACGCATCGATGGTTCGGAGCGCGGCGGACGCGTGCCGCGAATGTCGATCCGGCTCATGGGTTCTGGCGAGAAGCCCGCAAGCGGATCGCCGCGGCGCTCAGTCACTGGCGGTGCCGGGCGCCGCACTTCATCGGCAAAGGAGGGCCGGGACGGACGCGTCGGCGGCTCCGGCATCTGCGGCTCGGGATGATCGAGGGAATCGGAACGAGGGCCGTCGGACTCGCTCCAGCCGGTGTCGGCGAGCGGTGGCAGGCGAGGCGGCGACTGCTCGCTGCCGAGCGGCGGCCGTTGTGGCATCTGATCGCGTCCGGGCGTGGCGCGGACGATGTTGGGCTCCACGACGATGTCGGTCGGGCCGCCGATCATCAGCAGATGCTCGACGTTGTCGCGGCGGACCAGGACGAGCCGGCGGCGGCCGTCGACCGCGGCGGCATCGATCACCGCCAGACGCGGCATCCGTCCGCGATTGGCGTTTGCGCCGAGCCGGTTTCCCGCGAATCGGCGCACCAGCCAGGCAGTCGCGGCGATCAGCGCCAGAACCACAATGAACGCGATGACGAATGTGACTGCCTGCATGCTTTGTCCCTGACAGATAGTGCCTTGATTTCAGCGTTATTTCAGCTTCGGACCGTCGAACGCCTGCCGGCATCCACCCATGACGACCGAACCCTGACTGAATCTGGCCCTATCTGTTAATCCCGCTCGGCAAAAGCTGCCGCTGACAGCCTTAATAACCTATGAATCGACCGGACCAAAACAACTTCTGAAAGCCCCTGGGTCCGGTTAATGCGGGTGGTTAACGCAGCATTCGTGGCAAAAATGCGCTCGATTGGAACTTGGACACACGATCTCCAAGCAATCCCGGCTCTATCCCGCCCGTCGTCAACCGAATCTTAACCAGCTGTTAACCATAGGGGCGGCAAATTCTGCCTACCTCAGCGGCGCTTTGCTGCGAGGACTGAGCGGAGACCCGCCGTGTCCATCAACGATATTCCCGCGCTGGCAGCGCTGCGGACCCGGATGCAGTGGCATCAGGAGCGTCAGCGGGTGCTCGCCGAAAACATCTCGAACTCCGATACGCCGAATTTCAAGCCGCGCGACCTCGTCGAACCCAAATTCGACGCCCAGGGCGGCAACGCGTCGGGCGGCGCTACGCTGGCAATGGCGCACACCACTTCGGGTCAGAACATCGCGGGGTCGGGGCCGGCCTCGAGTTTCGACCAGAATCGCAACGCGGGCTTCCAGACCAAGCCCGCAGGCAATGCGGTCAACCTCGAGGATCAGATGCTCAAGGTGTCGGCCAACCAGATGGACTACGCCGCTGCGACCTCGCTCTACAGCAAAAGCCTGCATCTTCTGAAGATGGCCGTGGGCAAGGCGTGAAGCAGGACGAAACGTAAGGGGACTGCACAATGGCAGACAACAGCGGCGACTTCATGCGATCGATGGGCATCGCGACCTCGGGCCTGCGGGCGCAGGCCGGCCGGATGCGTATCATCTCGGAAAACATCGCCAACGCCGACTCCACTGCGCAGACGTCGGGCGGCGATCCCTATCGCCGCAAGGTGCCGACATTTTCCTCGGCGCTCGACCGGGCCCTCGATGCGAAAGTCGTGACGCTCGGCCGGGTCAGGCCGGACATGTCGTCGTTCCGCGTCAAGTA
>JBQCIZ010000203.1:0-3739 GCA_051953235.1 Nitrobacter sp.
TTGACCGGGATCACCGCCCACGCCGCGAGCGCCAGCACGCACGACACCAGCGGGGCCAGCAGGAACACGCCCTTGTTGGCGCCGGAGGGAATGATCGGCTCCTTCAGCACGAACTTGAGCAGGTCCGCGAACGACTGGAACAGTCCCCAGGGACCGACCACGTTTGGACCGCGGCGGATCTGCACCGCCGCCCAGATCTTGCGGTCGGCCAGCAGAATGTAGGCGATCGCGATCAGCAGCACGACGAGCAGCAGCACGCTCTGCGCCACCATCACGATCAGCGGCCAGAGGAAGCCGGTCCAGAACGCGCTTGCGAAGAATTCAGCCATCAGATCACGCTCACTCCGCTGCCGTCAGCATCCGGCCGTTCGCGAGCCGCGAGCACTCGGCCATCACGGCAGACGCCCGCGCAATCGGATTGGTCAGATAGAAATCGTCGATCGCGGCCTTGAATGGCGCCTTCTCGACGTTGCCGCCCTTGCCCGCCAGCGCCCGCACCGCTGCGGCGCTGTCGCCCGGCTCGATCTGGTCGATCCGCATCAGATGCGGCACGGCCTTGAAGATCGCCTGCCGCAAGGCTGCCAGCGAGTCATAGCCGAGCTTCTTGCCGAGCACATCCGATAGCGCGCGGATGATCGCCCAGTCCTCGCGCGCCTCGCCCGGCGGGAACCCGGCCCGGTTCGCCATCTGCACGCGGCCTTCGGTGTTGACGTAGATGCCGGCCTTCTCGGTGTAGGCGGCGCCCGGCAGGATCACGTCGGCACGATGCGCACCGGCGTCGCCATGGGTGCCGATGTAAACGACAAACGCGCCGTCCGGGATTTTGGTTTCATCGGCGCCGAGCAGGAACAGTACATCGAGCGCGCCTGCTGCCGCCATCTGCGCGACATTGAGACCGCCCTGACCCGGCACGAAGCCGACATCCAGCGCACCCGTGTGCGAGGCTGCGCCCTGCAATACGGCAAAGCCGTTCCAGCCGTCCTTCAGCGCGCCGGCATCGACCGCGAGCTTCGCAGCCGCCGCGAGTATGGCTACGCCGTCCGCACGCGAAGTGGCACCGGACCCGACCAGCACGATCGGATTCTTTGCGCCCTTCAACACATCGAGGAACTTGTTCTTACCCGCCGCGAGTTCAGCGAGCGAGTCCGGACCCGCGCCGATGTAATAGTAGTCGTAGGTCAGATCGGCCTTCTCACCGATCACGCCTATCTTCAACTGGCCGGTCCGCCAGCGCTTGCGGATGCGCGCATTGATCAGCGCCGCTTCCTTGCGCGGGTTCGATCCGACGATCAGCAATGCGTCGGCCTGCTCGATCCCGACAATCGTCGGATTGAAGATGTAGGCGCCGCGGCCAAGTTTCGGATCGAAGGCGTCGCCGCCCTGCACCGCCACGTTGGCCGAGCCTAACTTCGCCAGCAAGTCCTTCAGCGCGTACATCTCCTCGACCGCCGCGAGGTCGCCGGCGATGGCGCCGATACGCTTGCCGTCCACGCGCGCAGTCTTTGCCGCGATCGCGGCAAATGCCTCCTGCCAGGAAGCCGCACGCAGCTTGCCGTTTTCTCGGATATAGGGCCGGTCGAGCCGCTGGGTGCGCAAGCCATCGACGATGTGGCGGGTCTTGTCGGAAATCCATTCCTCGTTCACCGCGTCGTTGACGCGCGGCAGGATGCGCATCACCTCGCGCCCACGGGTATCGACGCGAATGGCCGAACCGACCGCGTCCATCACGTCGATGGACTGGGTCTTGCCGAGCTCCCAAGGCCGCGCGGCGAAAGCATAAGGCTTTGAAGTCAGCGCACCGACCGGACAGATATCGACCAGGTTGCCCTGCAGCTCGGACGTCAGCGCGTGCTCGAGATAGGTGGTGATTTCCATGTCCTCGCCGCGGCCGGTCGCGCCCATTTCCGGCGCGCCGCAGACTTCGGCGGAGAAGCGCACGCAGCGGGTGCACTGGATGCAGCGGTTCATCGAAGTCTTGACCAGCGCGCCGAGATACTTGTCCTCGACCGCGCGCTTGTTCTCGGCGAAGCGCGAGGTATCCACGCCGTAGCCCATCGCCTGGTCCTGCAGATCGCACTCGCCGCCCTGATCGCAGATCGGGCAATCCAGCGGATGGTTGATCAGCAGAAACTCCATCACGCCTTCGCGCGCCTTGCGCACCATCGGCGAGCGGGTCGAGATTTCGGGCGGTTCGCCCTTCGGACCGGGGCGGCAATCGCGCACGCCCCAAGCGCAACTCGCGACCGGCTTCGGGCCGCCCTTCACCTCGACGAGGCACATGCGGCAGTTGCCGGCGATCGACAGCCGCTCATGGTAGCAGAAGCGCGGAATTTCAGCGCCCGCCGCTTCGCACGCCTGCAGCAGCGTGTAGTCCGCCGGAACGTCAATCTCTTTGCCATCGACGATCAGTTTGGTCATGGCCTCAGGTCTTTCTCAACTTGCATTCTGGTGGAACCACGCCGGCCTTCTGCATTTCAGCCGCAATCCATTGCTGCGTCGTCGCGCTGTACGTCGTCAGATACACCGGTTCTGCGGCCATCTTCTCGCACAGGAAGGGCAGATGCCCCTTCAGGTCGTAGTCGCACGTCGCCTGCCATTCGCGGCTGTTCGCGAACGAGGCGATCGCCTCCTCGCAGGCGTAGAGAAAATACGACACGTAGGTTTCGTACTGAACGAGGTTGTCCGGCGGACCGGCCTTGATCTTGGCGAGATCGGGCTGGGCATATTGCGGATTCTTGAACTCGAGATCGTTGTAGGCCTGATAGATCTGACGCGCGCCGGCTTCCTGGGCATTGCGGCCAAGCACATGGATCTGCATCAGAATCGCCACGAATCCCAGCAGCGCAACGGCCGCTTGGGCGATCTGCCCGACGGTCCCGTATTTTTGCCACCAGAAAACGTGCGGTTGCGCCATCGGCCCTACTCCGCCGCAACCATGTGATCGGGGTCGAGAATGCCCTGATCGTCGAGCGTGGATTTGCGCGTGAAGTCGTCGATGCGCTGCTCGATCTCGGGGCGGAACGCGCGGATCAGGCCCTGGATCGGCCATGCGGCGGCATCGCCGAGCGCGCAGATGGTGTGGCCTTCGACCTGCTTGGTGACTTCGAGCAGCATGTCGATCTCGCGCTTGTGGGCGCGGCCCTCGATCATGCGGCTGAGCACCCGCCACATCCAGCCGGTGCCTTCGCGGCACGGCGTGCACTGGCCGCAGCTCTCATGCTTGAAGAAGTAACTGATGCGCGCGATCGCCGCGACCACATCGGTCGACTTGTCCATCACGATGACGCCGGCGGTGCCAAAGCTCGACTTCACCGCGCGGGTGCCGTCGAAATCCATGATCAGCTCTTCGCAATCCTGCGCCGGGATCAGCGGGCACGATGCGCCGCCCGGAATGATCGCCTTGAGATTGTCCCAGCCGCCGCGAATGCCGCCGCCGTGCTTGTCGATCAATTCCCTGAACGGAATGCTCATGGCCTCTTCCACCACGCACGGCGTGTTGACGTGGCCGGAGATGCCGTAAAGTTTTGTGCCGACATTGTTGGCGCGGCCGATGGCGGCGAACCACGCGGCGCCGCGCCGCAGGATGTCGGGTGCGACTGCGATCGACTCGACGTTGTTCACCGTGGTCGGGCAGCCGAACAGGCCGACGTTCGCCGGGAATGGCGGCTTCAGGCGCGGCTGACCTTTCTTGCCCTCTAGGCTTTCGAGCAGCGCGGTCTCCTCGCCGCAGATATAGGCG
>JBQCIZ010000204.1:0-2651 GCA_051953235.1 Nitrobacter sp.
AGCCGCTCCCAGATCTTGCCGCTGGCGGTGGCGATATTGATGTAGCCGTCGGAGGTCTTGAACACGCCGGTCGGAATGCTGGTCGGGTGGTTGTTGCCGGCCTGCTTCGGGACCTGGCCTTCCATCAGCCAGCGCGAGGCCTGGAAATCCAACATGAAGATCTGCGCCTGCAACAGCGAGGTCTGCACCCACTGGCCTTCGCCGGACACATCGCGCTCGAGCAGCGCGGTGAGGATGCCCATGGCGCAGAACAGGCCCGCGGTGAGGTCGGCGACGGGAATGCCGACGCGCATCGGCCCCTCGCCGGGGGCGCCGGTGATCGACATCAGTCCCCCCATGCCCTGCGCGATCTGATCGAAGCCCGGCCGCTTGTGGTAGGGCCCGTCCTGACCGAAGCCGGAAATGCTGCCGTAGACGAGGCGCGGGTTGATCTTACGCAGGCTGTCGTAGTCGATGCCGAGCCGCGTCTTGACGTCGGGTCGGAAGTTCTCGATCACGACGTCGGCCTTTTCGACCAGCCGCTTGAACACCGCGACGCCCTTTGGGTCTTTCAGGTTCAGCGTCATCGCCCGCTTGTTACGGTGCAGATTCTGGAAGTCCGAGCCATGGCGCGGGCCGCCGAGTTGCTCGCTTCCGGCCGCCTCGTCCGGGACTGCCTCGATCTTGATGACATTGGCGCCCCAGTCAGCCAGTTGCCGCACCGCCGTCGGTCCCGAGCGAACGCGGGTGAGGTCGAGGACTGTGAAGCGGGAGAGGGCTTGGGAGGCGTGGGGAGAGGGCATGGGTATGGTTCCGCTGCGGCCGGAGCACGCAGATTTGACAGGTGTGCGTTTGCTTATCGGCAATCGGTGGGCGTGACAACAAAACACGTTCGGCCGGGCGGTCCCGGCAATTTCGGTATGTTTCTGCAAGCGTCGGGAAACGACTATTTTCCCAAAGCCAATGGGCGCCGCGCCATTGCGGTCTTTCGTCCGAGCAGGCCGGTGACCGCTGCCGGCTCGATTGGGCCGCCTCAAGCCTGGTCATAACGGGACGTTGCTTGTGCAAACCCTTGCATCATGCATACGAATTTGGGACATCCAGAGTGAGGCAGAACCTTCCAACGTCGGATGGCAGCGATCCCTGCATTGCGGCTCAAGCTTTGCCGCGGCTGCAGGCTGGACGATCAAAGTTGACCGAGGGACGCTATGAAACTGATAACCAATCCCGTTGTTTCCGGTTTTCGGGAGCACTATCGCGCTGGTGCGGCTAACCTGCCTCGGAAGAGCTATATTGCCACGTTCCTGGCGTTCCTCGTTTTGGCGGTTGCGATTGCGATCTGGATTCCGGAAGGACAGCCTTTCTTCGGATTCTATATCTCCTGGTTTCTGACGCTTGCAGTTCTGTATGTGGTGATCGGTGTTCCGGCCGTCGGTGGCTGGATCGCGAAGACGGCCCAGGAGCTCAGTGCATACCTTACGTTGCGCGGCGCCTTCTTTTCGAACGCAGCCGTCGAGATGCCGAAGTTCGCGATTCTGCGTATCGCATTTGGCCTCCTCATTACCCAGCGCGCTATCTATGTTCTGTATCTGGCGCTGCCTGGAGATTTCGATTCCTTTCCGATCCTCGCCTTCATGATCACGAATCTCGTGCTGGGCCTGATGGTCAGCGCCGGCTTCCTCACCCAGTTCAGTCTGGCGGCGCTGATCCTGTTTCAATGGCAGGTCGGAGATGAAGTGATCGGAACGGGCACTCTGGGAAACAACATAGCTGCGATCCTCGGCACGTTTCTCGTGATCGTCAATGCAGGCGCTCACATTTCGGTTGATCGCTTTCTCATGGAGGGGCGCTCCCGGTTCGGAAGGTTCGTGGGCCGATTCTATTACGAGGGCGGCATTCCCTCCGATAGCATCATCAATCTCGCAAAGTTCTTTGCGTTGCTGTCGTACTGGGCCGTCTGTCTTTATTCCGTGGCCCAGCATATCAGCGAGCCGGCCTGGACCACTGGCGTTGCCGGTCCGCAGTTGCTGGCGAGTAACTTCATGTCCCGCCTGAGCGGTGACTTCTCCATTGCCTTTGCCGCGTCCCCCACCGTCGTGTTTGCGACGAGGCTTTCGTTGTGGGTGATGATTGCCTGGTATTTCGCCCTGCTGCCATTCGTCGTCATCGGCGGTTACTTTCGCCGCGCCGTCGTCTATTGGGGCTTCCTGTTCATCTGTTTGAGCATCTTCATTCTAGAATTGGGCTGGCTCGGTCCTTTCGAGGCTGTGTTGTGGGCCGCGCTCTTCTGGCGTCATGCTTTCATACAGCGGGAGAACAAGCTTGCGGTCGCCTACGACGACCGATGCAATCTATGCGATCGCACGGTGAATTTCCTCATGACCGTCGATCTGTTTGAGAGGCTTGAATTCAAGCCTCTCACCAGGAACGAGGAGTTCCTCCAGAAGTACGGGATCGACAAGTCCGCGGCGCTCACCGATCTCTACGGAGTATCGGACGCAAATGGCGACGTCAGGAAATACGCCGGGTATGATCTCTATCTCGAACTCTCGAAGCGGCTTCTCGTGCTGGTGCCGTTGTTTCCGGTCCTGCTGGTTGGAAAATACGTCAAAGTAGGACCGCTGATCTATTCTTGGATCGCCGCGCGAAGGGTCCGGCTGTTCGGTGTTTGC
>JBQCIZ010000205.1:0-4337 GCA_051953235.1 Nitrobacter sp.
TGGTGTCATCGTCAAGAAGGGCGATCTGCTCTACACGATCGATCCGCGCCAGTACGAGGCCGCCGCCGAACAGGCGCAGGGCCAGCTCGACGATGCCAAGGCCAAGGTCGATCTAGCGCAGAAGGAGCTCGAGCGCGCGACCACTCTGATCAAAACCCAGGCGATCTCGGAAAACATCGTCGATCAGCGCAATCAGGCGCTTGCCGGCGCGCAAGCCGCGCAGTTGCAGGCCGACGGCGCACTCAAACAGGCCAAGCTGAACGTCGAATACACAAAGGTGGTTGCGCCGATCACCGGCCGCGTCAGCCGGCATCTGGTGAGCGTCGGCAACCTCGTGCAGGGCAGCGAAAGCGGCGCGACACTACTGACCTCGATCGTGTCGCTGGATCCGATCCACGTCTACTTCGACGTGGATGAGAGGATCTATCAGCGCAACAGCCGGCTCTGGTTCGAAGGCAAGCGGCCGAGCTCACGCGATACGCCCAACCCGGTGCAAATCACGCTGACCGGCGAGACCAAGCCGTCGCACGACGGCAAGATGGACTTTCTGGACAACCGTTTCGATGTCGGCACCGGCACACTGCGCGAGCGCGCGATCGTTGATAATCACGACCTGTCGATCCTGCCGGGCCAGTTCGCGCGGGTGCGCGTGATTGCCAGCGCTCCCTACGAGGGTTTGTTGATTCCGGATGCTGCGGTCACCAGCGATCAGTCGCGCAAGATCGTTTTCGTCGTCAATGCCGACAACGTCGTCGAAGCCCGGCCGGTGACGCTCGGTCCGCTCGACGAGGGCCTGCGGGTGATCAAGGAGGGCCTGAAAGCTGACGACCGGGTGATCGTCGACGGCCTGCAGCGGGCGCGGATCGGAGCCAAGGTCGCGCCACACGAGGCGAAAGCCAACGGTGGCGCCAAGCCATGAATCTCGGACGCCTCTCCATCAATCAGCCCATCCTCGCGATGGTGCTGTCCATCGTTCTGCTGATCGTCGGCGCGATCGCCTATCCGACGTTGCCGGTCTCGGAATATCCGCAAGTGGCGCCGCCGACCGTGGTCGTCACCACGCAATATCCGGGCGCGTCCGCACAGACGGTTTCTGACACCGTAGCTGCGCCGATCGAGCAGGAGATCAACGGCGTCGAGGACATGCTGTACATGTACAGCCAGGCCACCTCCGACGGTCAACTCAACATCACCGTCACCTTCAAGCTCGGCACGGATCTCGACAAGGCGCAGGTGCTGGTCCAGAACCGCGTCGCCATCGCCCAGCCGCGATTGCCGGAGGAGGTGCAGCGCAACGGCGTCGTCACCCGCAAGAACAGCCCGGACATCCTGCTCGTGGTGTTCATGCTGTCGCCGGACAACTCCTACGACCAGCTCTATATCTCGAACTACGCGCTGCTTCAGGTGCGCGACCAGTTGCTGCGGCTGGACGGCATCGGCGACATCACGATCTTCGGCGCCCGCGACTATTCGATGCGGCTATGGCTCGATCCCGACAAGATCGCGACCCTCGGCATGACCGCCGGTGACGTGCTGGCCGCGATCCGCGCCCAGAACGTGCAGATCGCGGGCGGTCAGATCGCCGCGCCGCCGATTGCGGACCGCGCATTCCAGCCCAATCTCGCCTTCACCGGTCGACTGAAGGATCCGTCGCAATTCGAGAACATCATTCTGAAATCCGGCAGCGACGGGCGCATCGTGCGGCTGCGCGACGTCGCCCGCATCGAGCTCGGCGCGCTCGGCTATACCACCAACAGTTTCCTGCTGCGCAAGTCGGCGGTGGCGATGCTGGTCACACAGCGGCCGGGATCGAACGCGCTGGCGACATCGAAGAATATCTCCGACAAGATGGCGGAGCTGAAGAAGAGCTTTCCGCCGGGCATCGACTACAATATCGGCTACAACCCGACTGAGTTCATCGCGCAGTCGGTTCATGAGCTGATCAAGACCATCTACGAGGCGATGGTGCTGGTCGTCATCGTCGTGCTCATTTTCCTGCAGGGCTGGCGGCCGGCGATCATTCCGATCATCGCGATTCCGGTTTCGCTGGTCGGCACTTTTGCGGTCATGGCGGCGCTCGGATTCTCCATCAACAACCTGACACTGTTCGGGCTGGTGCTGGCGGTCGGCATCGTGGTCGACGACGCCATTGTGGTCGTCGAGAATGTGGAGCGGCATCTGTCGGCTGGAATGAGCCGGCGCGACGCGGCGCTCCGCACTATGGAAGAGGTCGGCGGCGCGCTGGTGTCGATCGCGCTGGTGTTGTGCGCGGTGTTTGTGCCGACGGCGTTCCTCGGCGGCATTTCCGGGCAATTCTTCCAGCAATTCGCGGTGACCATTGCGGTCGCAACCGCGATCTCATGCTTCTGTTCGCTGACGCTGTCGCCGGCGTTGGGGTCGCTGATCCTGCAGCCGCATCACGAGAAGAAGCCGCCGGCGGCCTGGAACCTGATTGCGCGGGGCTGGAGCGCGTTGACAGCCGGGTTCAACCGCGGCTTCGACAGCTTGTCCCATGGTTATGGCCGGGCGGCGGATTTCGTCATCCGCCATTCTGTCCTGATGCTGCTGTTGTACGCCGTGCTGATCGGTAGCGCCGGGTGGTTACTGGTGACAACCCCGCAAGGCTTCATCCCGGCGCAGGATCGCGGTTACGTCATCGTGGTGGCGCAACTGCCCGGCGCTGCCTCGCTGGCGCGGACGACCGAGGTTGTGAAGGAGATCGAAAACATCGCGCTCGGAGTTCCGGGCGTGGTGCGCGTGCCCTCGTTCGCAGGCCTCTCGGGCGCGACGCGGACGCAGGCGAGCAACGCGGCTGCGATGTTTCCGGTCTTCGACGACCCCGAGGTTCGCGCGAAAAAGGGGCTGACGGCCAATGTCATCACGGCCGAATTGCGCAAGCGGCTGTCGAAGATCGAAGGCGCCTTCGTCATCGTGATTCCGCCGCCCGCGGTGCCCGGCATCGGCACCGGCGGCGGTTTCGCCATGCGCATTCAGGACCGGCAGGGCCGGGGGCCGACGCTGCTGGCGGCGGCGACCGACGAACTGGTCGCGGCGGCGCGTAAGGCGCCCGGCCTGACTGCGGTGTTCTCACCCTACACGGCGAACACGCCACAGGTTTTCGTCGACATCGATCGGCAGAAGGCCCAGATGCTCGGCGTGCCCATTCAGAACATCACGGAAGCCATCCAGACCTATTTCGGCTCGACCTATGTCAACGACTTCAATCTGTTCGGCCGTACCTTTCACGTGACGGCGCAGGCGGATCTGCCGTTCCGGAAAGAGACCTCCGATCTCGCGCGGCTGAAGACCCGCAACAGCGCGGGCGACATGGTGCAGCTCGGCACCGTGGTGGATTTCCGCGATATTGCCGGGCCTGATCGTGTGGCGCGCTACAATCTCTATCCGGCCTCGGAAGTGCAGGGCGACACCTTGCCGGGCACCAGTTCGGCAACGGCGCTGGCGATCATGAAGAAGCTCGCCAACGAGACGCTGCCGAGCGGCTTCTCGTTCGAATGGACCGACCTGTCTTACCAGCAGGCGACCGGCGGCAATGCCGGCCTCTATGTATTTCCGATCTGCGTGCTGTTCGTGTTCCTCGTGCTGGCCGCGCAGTACGGAAGCTGGACGCTGCCGTTCTCGGTCATCCTCATCGTGCCGATGTGCCTGTTGGCCGCGACGCTCGGGGTTCGCATCATGGGGCAGGACGTCAACATTCTGACCCAGATCGGTTTCGTGGTGCTAGTCGGGCTCGCGGCGAAGAACGCCATACTGATCGTTGAGTTCGCCCGCGATATCGAGCGGGAAGGCCGTGGCACGCTGGAGGCCGTGGTCGAGGCCTGCCGGCTGCGTCTCCGGCCGATCCTGATGACGTCGTTCGCCTTTATCCTCGGCGTGCTGCCGCTGGTAGTCTCGACCGGTTCGGGATCGGAGATGCGGCAGGCCGTCGGTGTCGCCGTGTTCTTCGGGATGCTCGGCGTGACGCTGTTCGGCCTGATCTTCACGCCGGTGTTCTACATGCTGGTGCGGAAGCTGTTCCCGGGGTCGGTCGTGATTCCGAGTGCGGACACCGGCGCAAATATCTAGCGCTCGGCTGCCAGTGTGGTGGTTCAGAAGTCGCTTCCTTATCTCGGCAAGCTCTTCAAGCGAACTTCAGATTCGGGGCACTAGTCCTGTTGCGGCCGCGGTGTCGGCCGCAACAGCAGCAAAGCGCCGAGCGCGGACAGGCTGAGGGCCGATGACACCATCAGGATGCGTCCGCCCATCACGTCGATCAGCAATCCGAACGCCAGGGGCGCGAGAGCCTGCGCCATGCGGGCCGGTGCGCCGATCAATCCAAG
>JBQCIZ010000206.1:0-2091 GCA_051953235.1 Nitrobacter sp.
ACTGATATGCGGCGCAAGCGGCAGGGTGTCCGGCAACGTTTCCTGATGCAGCGCAGCCAGCATGTCGGTCGCCGCTTGATAGCGATCCGCAATCGGCGCCGGCGGCGTGCCCTCGACGAAACCCTCGCTGCCGAAATCCTCAGTGATGAGAAAGCCCGAATCCAGATCGGCGTGATGGATGGCGGGCGCGGAAAAGCCGTAGTCGCGCAGGCCGCGCGCGATGGCGACGAACGGCTTCACGTCCTCGGCGAGATGGACCGCCGCGCTGTAGGACTTGCCGTCGTAGATCGCGGGGCCATCGGGCCGTTTCGGCGCATTCATCAGGATGAAGCTGCCACCGTCGCGGAGCAGCCGAGCGTAGGACCGCGTCGAGGCATCACCCGCCATGCGCTGGCGTTTCGCGTCGAGATATCCGGCGTCGTCGAGAAATTGCCGCAGGGCTGCCAGCCGCGCGACCTGCGCTGCGGCCTTGCCATAACCGGTGATCTCCGCCGCGCGCGCGGTCGAGCCGAGCGCGGGGCGATGGCTGAAGGCGATATCGATGCGGTCGGCAGGCAATGCGTCCGGCGCGCGTTCCGGCCATTCGATCAGCGCCACCGTTCCCTCGGGCAGCGGCGCGAGGCCGATCTCCTCGAGTTCGCCGGGATCGCCGATGCGATAGAGGTCGGCGTGCAGCAGCGGGTACGGTGGCAGGTCGTACTGCTGCGCCAGCGTGAATGTCGGGCTCGGCACTTCAACCGAGTCGTCACCGGCGAGGTAGCGGATCATGGCGCGGGCGGCGGCGGTCTTGCCAGCGCCGAGGTCGCCCGACAGCGTGATGACATCGCCGGGTCCGATCAGCAGCGCGAGGTCGGCCATCAGGTAACCGGTCGCCGTTTCGTTGACGAGCGCGGTCGAAAATGTGGTCGGTGCTGTCATTCCGCAGCGTTGCGATGCGCGGTCTGATCGGTCGGGAAACTGCACGTGACCGTCGTGCCCTTGCCGACCGTCGAATCGACGCGCACCTTGCCTCCGTGCAATTCGACGAAGGAACGGACCAGCGACAATCCAAGTCCCGCGCCGCGATGGCGCGAGCCGTTGGAGTGGCTTTCGAACCAGTCGAACACCTTGTCCTTGAGGTCGGGCGCAATGCCGGGGCCGGAGTCGGTCACGGAAAACACGACGCTGTGGTCGGTGCGCCGGGCGCTCACGACGATCTCTGCATCCGGCGGTGAGAATCCCACGGCATTGGCGAGCAGGTTGTAAAGCACCTGAACGATACGGCGCTCGTCACCGGTGAAATCGCCGATGTTGGGATCGACCTCGATCTTCAGTGCGATGCGATCGATGCTCAGGCGATCCTGAATGCCTTCGGCGGCCGCCTCGATGGTCTTGCGCACGTCCACCGGGCCGAGTTCCAGCGTCATGGCGCCGGCGTCGATGGTGGCGAGATCGAGAATGTTGTTGGTCAGCGCGAGAAGCGCGTCGGTCGACGAGGTGATGTAGTTGACGTACTCGGCCTGCTTCCCGGTCAGTGGTCCGGTGCCGGGATCGCTCATCAGATGGGCGAAGCCGATAATCGTGGTCAGCGGCGAGCGCAGTTCGTACGACACGTGGTGGACGAAATCGACCTTCATCTGGTCGGCGGTCTCCAGTGCATCGTTGCGCTCGCGCAGAGCGCGCTCCACGTTCTCGGTATCGGTGATGTCGTGGAACGTCACCATGGTGGCGCCGTCCGGCAGCGGCATCGTCGTGCAGTCGAGCACGGTGCCGTCCTTGCGTTCGAGCTTGATCCGCACGGAGGTCCGATCGTCGATACGGGTGATGGCGTTCCGGATCGTCAGCCAGGACGCGGCATCGTCGAACAGCGGCTTGCACCAGGTCTCGACGGTTTCGACGTGGGGTTGTTCCGAGAGCGCTTCGGCCGACAGCTTCCACATCCGGGCGAAGGCGGGATTGAACAGTTGCGCGCGGCCGTTGCTGCCGAACACCGCGACCGCCTCGGTCAGGCTGTCCAGCGTCTCGCGCTGCACGTTGATGAGGCGGTCGTACCGCCGCGCCAGATCGAGGCTTTCCGTCACGTCGTCGAACAGATAGGTGACGCCGCCTTCC
>JBQCIZ010000207.1:0-3824 GCA_051953235.1 Nitrobacter sp.
GCTGTCGCCGCTTCTCGCCCCGTTGTTTTCAAGCGCCGCCATGCGCGCGATCTGCGACGATGTGGCAACTCTCCAGCATATGCTCGATTTCGAGGCGGCGCTGGCACGGGCGGAAGCGGCAAGCGGCGTGATTCCCGACAGTGCCGTCGCTCCGATCGGCAACGCCTGCAAGGCCGAGGCTTTCGATCTGCCCACGCTCGCGGAAGCCGCCACCCGCGCGGGCAATATCGCAATCCCGCTCGTGAAAATTCTCACGGCCGAGGTCGCGAAGGCGGACGCCACCGCCGCACGTTACGTGCATTGGGGCGCCACCAGTCAGGACGTGATCGATACCGCGACCGTGCTGACGTTGCGTGCGGCGATCGAGGCCCTTCTGATGGACGCCGATCGGGCCGTTGCGGGTTTCGCCCGCCTTGCGCGGCAGCACCGCAACACCGCCGTGGTCGCACGCACCTGGCTGCAACACGCGCTGCCGATGCCATTTGGCCTTAAACTTGCCGAGTATGCCGCAGCGCTGCATCGCTCTCGACAACGTCTGAAAAACCTGCGCGACACGCTGGCCCTGCAATTCGGCGGCGCCGCCGGCACCCTCGCCGCCCTCGACGACAAGGGCCTGATTGTCGCAGAACGACTCGCCCACGAACTGAACCTGCCGCTGCCAGATGCACCCTGGCATACCCACCGCGACCGGATCGCGGAAGCAGCGTCCGTGTTTGCGATCCTCGGAGGCACCTGCGGCAAAATTGCCCGCGACGTCTCGCTGATGATGCAGACCGATGTCGGCGAAGCCTTCGAGCCGGCAGGCGCCGGGCGCGGCGGCTCTTCGACCATGCCGCACAAGCGCAACCCTGTCGCGAGCGCGTCGGCGCTGGCCGCGGCCACCATGGCGCCGCAACTGGCGGCGACGATTTTCGCGGCGCAAGTTCACGACCATGAACGTAGCGCTGGACCGTGGCACGCTGAGTGGCCGACGCTTCCGACCCTGATGCTCGTGACATCGGGGGCGCTCGCCGCCATCGTCGACATCGCCGAAGGACTCGAGGTCGACGCGGAGCGGATGCGCGCCAACCTCGATACCACCCACGGCCTGATCATGGCGGAGGCCGCGACCTTCGCGCTGGCTGAAAAAATCGGCAAAAGCGACGCGCATCATCTGCTGGAAGCCGCCAGCAAAACGGCAGTCGCAGAGAAGAAGCATCTACGCGACGTCCTGACTGCCGATCCGCGTGTCACGGCCCATCTCGACGCCGGGCGCATCGCAAAACTGTTCGATCCGATGAGCTATCAGGGCGTGTCGCAGGCACTGATCGATCGGTTGCTTGCGTCGCTTGGTGAATGACCGCCGTCAGCGCTTTTCAGCGATGTCATTGCCGGGCTTGACCCGGCAATCCATCTTCTCGAATAAGCTCTTGTTCTCTTTTGATGGATACGCGGATCAAGCCCGCGTATGACGCCTGAATATCTCGACGGAGACTCCCAATGCCCATGATCGATGCCGACGGCTGCCTGCTGAACGTCTCTGTCGAGGGTCGCGAAAGTGGCCCGACCTTGATGCTCTCGAACTCGCTGGGCTGCAATCTTCAGATGTGGGAGCCGCAGATGGCCGCGCTTTCAAAACTGTTCCGCGTCGTGCGCTACGACCGGCGCGGCCACGGCAAGTCCGGCGTGCCGCCGGGACCCTACTCGATGGAGCGCTTCGGCCGTGACGTGCTCGCCATTCTGGACGATCTCAACATCGCAAAGACACATTGGTGCGGCCTTTCAATGGGCGGCATGGTCGGGCAATGGCTCGGCGCCAATGCGCCGGAGCGGTTCGATCGCATCATCCTCGCCAATACCAGTTGCTACTATCCGGACCCGACCAATTGGCACAACCGCATCAAGGCGGTGAAGGACGGCGGTCTCGCGGCGGTCGCCGATGCCGTGATCGGCGGGTGGCTCACGGCAGACTTTCGCGAGCGCGAACCGCAGACCGCGGCGAAGATGAAAGCGATGCTGCTCGCCTCACCTCAGGACGGTTACATCGCCTGCTGCGAGGCACTCAGCACGCTTGATCAGCGCGACCTGTTGCCGCGTATCAAGCGTCCGACGCTGGTGATTGTCGGCCGGCACGATGTCGCGACGCCGATTGCCGCGGGTGAATACATTCGCAGCCACATCCCGGGCGCCAGCATGACCATCCTCGACGCCGCGCACATCTCGAACGTCGAGCAGTCGCACGCCTTCACCGAAGCCGTCGCCGGCTTTCTGATGCAGAAATAGCGGAGAGATACGATGGACGATCAAAAGCGCCGTGACGCCGGCATGGCCGCCCGCCGCAAGGTGTTGGGCAATGCCTGGGTGGATAAATCGATCAACAATAAGACGACCTTCAACACAGACTTCATCGACCTCATCACGCGCCATGCCTGGGGCGAGATCTGGACCCGGCCGCATTTCGACGAACGCACGCGGCGCGTGCTTGTGATCGGCACCATGGTCGCACTGGGCCAATGGGACGAATTCCGTCTTCACGTGCGCGCAGCGCTCGCAGAAGGCGGCTTCACACCCGACGATATCAAGGAAATTTTATTGCAACAGGCGATCTATTGTGGCGTACCCGCCGCCAATCACGCCGTCAAGGAAGCTGGAGCGATCGTTCAGGAACTCGGGTTGCTGAAGGGATAGACAACCTCCGGCTGCGGCGGCCATTCGCGCACCGGCACCTCCTGCTGGAACGGCGGCTCGACCGCCATCAGGACGGCGTTGCCAAGCAGCAGGAGCAGTTCGGTCGCATGCAGACGCATGGAGGCTACCTCGCCGGTCTGCGAGGCCATGAGCATACTGCCGAAAGTAATCAGACAGCCGATGCCGAGCGCCATTGCCAGCGCTTCATCGCAGCCGCCGGTTTTGCGGATCGAGGCGCGCGTCGTCATCACCAGGAAGACGCCGAAAAACGCGACAACCGTCATCTTGCCGAGCGCCAGCAGCCAGGCGAAACGAACCGTGTTCATCGCCGCGAAATGCAGGTGGTCGCTAAGGAACAGCGCCACCGCCACGTTGGGAAGGTCATAGAGGCCGTGAACCGGCGACACCATGATCCGGAACGAAACAAGGGTCCATGCCGGAATGAAATAGAGCGCCAGCAACGCGCCATTGACCGTGCTGATCCGCCAGGAATTCGTCGCCATGCCGCCATCCGCTGTTTTGCGTGGCCGCTGTTGTCTGAAAGCAGTGCGGCCTTGGCGCCGACGTAACGCGCGTAAATTCACGCGGGCAATTGAAACCCTTTGTTTACCTTAATTGGCCGCCGGTCCCTGTGGACAACGCAGCGGGCGGAACCGCGCAAAAGAAATCCCGCCTTTCGGCGGGATTTCCTGACAGCCTTGTGAACGTAAGGTTCTAATTCTCCGGCTTCTGACCGGCCTGCCCCTGACGGCTGGGATCTTGCTGTTGCTGCTGACCCGGCTTCTGGCCGCCGCCCTGCTGTTGCTGCTGGCCGGGCTTCTGGCCCGGGTTCTGATTCTGCTGACCCGGATTCATGCTCTGATTCGCCATGCTGGAATCTCCCTGTGTTGAGGACGGTATCAACCGCAAGCCGGCGCAAAGGTTGCCTCCAAACAGGCCATACCAGCCCGTTCCACGGTCACGCTTGCGTGCTTTTCCCGCACGATAACGGGAACCCAGCGGAGCCGGCCCGCCTTCCCTTGGACTAAAGCGCGAAGCAACCGGGCACCTCGACGCATGCCGCGCGGTTGCCGCCCCCGGTTCCCACTGTTAGACATGACGCAAGATGCGACGCGCCGGCTGCCGGAGCCGATCACTGCATCTGATACGGCCGCGTT
>JBQCIZ010000208.1:0-2512 GCA_051953235.1 Nitrobacter sp.
AGCCGCCGGCAGGTTCGCGCGATACGGCAGGCGATCTCGCCGCGATTGGCAATCAGGATTTTCTTGAACACCGGGCGGAATCCTTTGTCGTTACATCCGGAATACGCCGAAGCCGGTGTCCTGCTGCGGCAGCCGTCCGGCAAGATCGAGCAGCATTGCCATCACGTTGCGGGTTTCGAGCGGATCGATCACCATGTCGCACCAGGTGTTGCGCGCGAAGTTATAGGCGCTGGCGAAATCCTCGAATTCCTTGCGGACCGGTGCGCGATAGGCTTCACGCTCCTCGTCGGTCCAGCTCGTGCCCGCGCGCTTGTGGCCCTCGTCCTTGACCATAGCGAGCGTGGTTGCGGCTTGGTCAGGTCCCATGATGGCAGAACGCCCGTTCGGCCACATCATCATCGCGTTCGGCCGGAAGGCACGGCCGCACATCGACAGATAGCCGGCGCCGTAAGCGTTACCAATGATCAGGGTATATTTCGGCACGTTGGCGCTCGCCATTGCGGTGATCATCTTGGCACCGTGCTTGGAAATGCCGCCCTCCTCGGCCTCGCGGCCGACCATGAAGCCGGTCACGTCGGCCATGAACAGCAGGGGAATGTTGCGCTTGCAGCAGAGGTCGATGAAGTGGGTCGCCTTCAGCGCGCTTTCCGAGAACAGCACGCCGTTGTTGCAGAGAATTCCGATTTCGAATCCCATGATGCGTGCAAAGCCGGTAATCAGCGTGTCGCCATAGAGCGGCTTGAACTCGTGAAACTCGCTGTCGTCGACGAGCCTGGCGACAATGCCGCGGTTGTCGGTCGGCACGCGTGGGTCGGCACTGATCAATCCGTAGATGTCGTTGGGATCGGCGCGCGGCGGACGCGGCGAGGCCACCGTCCATCGCTGTGGCGGGATTTCACCGAGATGCGCGACGATATCGCGGGCGATGGCGATGGCGTGGCCGTCGCTCTCAGCCAGATGGTCGGTCACACCGCTGACACGGCTATGCATCTCGCCGCCTCCGAGCGCCTCCACGCCGACTTCCTCCTTGGTGGCGGCATAGACGAGTTGCGGGCCGCCCAGGAACATAGCGCCCTGATTACGTACGATGACGGTCTCGTCGCACAGTGCGGGCATATAAGCGCCGCCTGCCGTGGACGGTCCGTGAACGACGGCGATCTGCGGAATGCCTTCGGCCGACATCCGGATCTGGTTGTAGAAGATCGAACCGAACTGGCCTTCGTCGGGGAAGATGTTGGGCTGATCCGGCAGGTTGGCGCCGCCGGACTGCACCAGGGTGACACAGGGCAGCCGGTGCTGCCAGGCGAAACGCTGCGCGCGGACGTGCTTCTTGCAGGTGATCCCGTAGTAGGTGCCACCCTTCACGGTGGCGTCGTTGGCGATGACCATACAGGAACGGCCAGATACCATGCCGACGCCGGTGATAATGCTGCCGCCGGGCGGCACGCCGTCGTACATGCCTTCGCCGGCAAGCTGACAGAACTCCAGAAACGGCGAGCCGGGATCGAGCAGGGCGGCGATCCGCTCACGCGGCAACAGTTGCTTGCGCTCCTTGTGCAATTGACGCGCCCGTTCCGGCCCACCCATGGCTGCCGCGGCGCGCCGGGCATGCAGATCGGCGATCCGCGCTTCATAGGCCTGCCGATTGCGACGATACTCTTCGCTCGTCGTCGAAACTTCGGACTTCATCACCGCCATCGCACGTAACCTAATAGCTGCGCGGCAAGCCCATCACGTGCTCGCCGATGTAGTTGAGGATCATTTCGCGATTGAGCGGAGCGGTCTTGAGCAAGCGGACAAACGGATAGATGTCGAAGATGCCGTATTCTTTTGTAAAGCCGTTACCGCCGTGGCATTGCACGGCGATATCCACGGCCTTGATGCCGGCATCGGCCGCGGCAAGCTTGGCCATGTTGGCGAACTCGCCGGCCTCGCGCCCCTGATCGAAGGTCCAGGCGGCCTTCAATGTCATCAGCGACGCCATCTCGACATCGGTCCGCGCGCTCGCTAAGGGATGCTGCAGGCCCTGATAGGTGCCGATGGGAACATTGTTGAAAACCTTGCGCTCCTTGACGTAGTCGACAGCGCGGTTCAGCGCATAGCGGCCGAGGCCGCAGCAGATCGAGCCCACCAGGATCCGCTCCGGATTGAGGCTCTTGAACAGGATGCTGAAGCCCTTGTCGATTTCACCCACGACGTCCTCGGGTCCGAGGTCGACGTCGTCGAAGAACAGCTGCCATTGAGTTTCCGGCGCGGGAATGCTGACAGGGATATATTGTTTCTCCAGCCCCTTCGCCTTCATGTCCACGACGAACAGGGTGAAGCCGTCAGTCTTTTTCGCGACGTCGGTGTGGGGCGTGGTGCGCGCCACAACCAGCGCGTAGTCGGCGCCATCGGCATCGGTGATGAACGTCTTCTGGCCGTTCAGCGCGAAGCGGTTGCCGCGCCTTGTCGCGATCGTAGTCGTACGGATAGTGTTGCTGCCGGCATCGGGTTCGGTGATCGCGAAGCA
>JBQCIZ010000209.1:0-8111 GCA_051953235.1 Nitrobacter sp.
GCGTGTTGGCGTGCCGTGGCTTGGCTACACCTGCGGTCAATGCAGCTATTGCAGGAGCGGCCGCGAAAATCTGTGCGATCGTCCGCTTTTCACCGGATATACTCGCGACGGTGGCTTTGCGTCCCACCTAGTCGCTGACGCTCGCTATTGCTTCCCGCTTGGCGAGGCGGACAACGACGCTGCCATTGCGCCCTTGCTGTGTGCCGGCCTGATCGGTTGGCGCTCACTGGTCATGGCGGGGGAGGGAAAGCATCTCGGGATCTATGGCTTCGGCGCCGCGGGACACATCATTGCCCAGGTAGCCCGCTGGCAGGGGCGCTCTGTCTATGCATTTACCCGTTCCGGGGACGTGGAAGCGCAACGGCTGGCGAAATCCCTCGGTGCAGACTGGGTTGGAGGCTCGGAACAGAAGCCGCCTATGCCGCTCGATGCGGCGATCATTTACGCGCCCGTCGGCGCGCTGGGTCCGCTGGCGCTAAGGGCGGTGCGCAAAGGCGGGCGCGTCGTCTGCGCCGGCATTCACATGTCGGACATTCCGTCCTTTCCTTACAATATTATCTGGGAGGAGCGGCAGTTGTTGTCGGTCGTCAATCTCACGCGCAACGACGGCATCGAGTTCCTCAAGGTCGCAGCCCAGGCCGGGATAAAGACCCATACGACGGCATTCCCGCTGCGTGAAGCCAATGAGGTCCTGTCGAAGCTGCGATCCGGACAAATCACCGGTGCAGCGGTGTTGCAGCCGTGACCTCGCTCAAGCCCATCAATATCGCGGCAGACTCCGGGGGTGGTCCCCAGGAGCGGGTGTTCGAGTTTCTCGAAAGTGCAGGCTTCGGTCCGGCAAGGGGCGGCAAGCGAATCGATACCCATGCCTCGGTGGTTTTTCTCGGCGGCGATCGCGTCTTGAAGATCAAGCGCGCGGTGCGATTGCCGTTTCTCGATTATTCGACACTTGAGAAACGCAAATGCGCTTGCATAGAGGAGTTAAAAGTCAACGCGGCGAATGCCTCGGAGCTGTATCGTCGAGTTGTGGCCATCACGCGCACCGACAACGGCGGCCTGGAAATCGGTGGAAACGGTACTCCGGTGGAATGGGCGGTCGAAATGGCGCGTTTCGATGAAGAACAAACGCTGGACCGTATCGCTGAAGTACAACCGATCCGTCCTTCTCTTGCGATTGCCGTTGCTGAAAAGATCTTGCAGTCACATCAAAGGGCGCCGCGCGGGAATGGCGAAAACTGGCTCGTTTCGATTCCTGCCATCATCGACCGCAATGCCGCGAAATTCCGATCTGTGCGCGAACTTGAGGCCGCTGCCATCGACCAGCTTCATCTCCGTAGTCAGGAGCATCTGTCGAGGGGCCTGCCATTGCTCGCAGGGCGCGCTGGGAAGGGATTCGTGCGGCATTGCCACGGCGATCTTCACCTCGCCAACATTGCACTGGTGAACGGCAAGCCGCTGTTGTTCGATGCCATCGAGTTCGATCTCGGGATCGCCACAACGGATATTCTCTACGATCTCGCGTTCACGCTGATGGATTTGATCCACTTCAACAATCGATCTGCGTCAAATCTCGTATTCAACCGCTACCTTTCCGGCAGCTCCGATGAAAATCTGGACGCTCTGGCTGTCCTGCCGCTGTTTCTCTCCATGCGGGCTGCGATCCGTGCGCATGTGTCTTTTACAAGGAGCGAACAGATGGTTGATGGAAAGGCCGTGTGGCATCAAGCCAGACGCTATTTCGATCTGGCCGGGCGCTTTACCGCGCCGAAGCCGCCAATGCTGATTGCAACAGGTGGCCCGTCGGGGACGGGAAAGTCGGTGTTGGCGCAAGCACTGGCTGGCGTCGTCGAGCCTGCGCCAGGCGCAGTCGTTTTTCGCTCGGACGTTGTTCGCAAGTATCTGTTTGGTGTGAGCGAAACCACGCGCTTGCCGGAAGGAGCCTATCAAGGCGCGATCTCGCAGCGCGTATATGACCTGCTCGCGAAGATGGCCGGGCGTGTGCTGGCGCAGGGCTGCTCGGTTATTCTGGATGCAGCTTATCTGCAAGAATCTCAGCGGGCAGCGTTGCCGGATCTGGCGCAACGGCACCATGCCGCTTTTGTCGGCCTGTTCCTGACGGCGGATCTAGCGACCCGGCTCTCACGGATCCAGCGACGAGAGCATGATGCGTCGGACGCGACATTGGAGGTCGCGATGCGGCAGGAGGATGCTTTGTGCCGCGCCATGAGTTGGCATTCGGTTAATGCGTCAGGAACGCCAGAGGACACGCTGCAGCGGAGCATAGCCTGTCTTCCGGTGTCTGCCGTAGCGTGAAGCACGCCTTGCGCCGGTTTTGATGTGCGTCAACCTCATCGCATGTTCGTCGGCTACTCTTTTTCAGTTCAATAAATGCAATGGGACTAAACTCCACGCGCTTCAGGCTTGGGAGAGGCACATATGTTCAAGAATATTCTGGTTCATGTTCCGTCGGAGCGGCCTGTCCGGCCGGTGATCGACGTCGCAGTGTCATTGGCGTTTGCGCACCGCGCGCATCTCGACGCGGTCGCCATCGGCTACGAATCCCTGAGCCCGGTCGGGCTTGTGGCGGAGGGTGGCAGCGCTGCCGTTGCAGTAGCGATGGAGGTCGAGCAGGAACAGGCATTGGTGCGAGCGAATGCAGCAATTTCCGTATTCGAAGTGGAAGCAAAACTCGCAAAGATCGCTTATCGCACGCGGACGATCGCATCAATTCCCGCCGAAGCAGCCGAGACGATCGGTGCACTCGCACGGCTTTACGACCTCAGCGTCGTGCTGCAGCCCGATTCATCATTTTCGAGCTATGACAACGACATCCCGCAAGAAATTCTTTTCAATTCGGGCGGTCCGATGCTGATGGTTCCCTATATTCACAAGGGGCCGCTCGACATCAAACACGTCGGAATCGCCTGGGACGGCGGCAGATTGGCTGCCCGCGCTTTGCGCGACGCGCTGCCGTTTATAACTGCCGCGCAGGCAGTAACCGTAATCGTAGTCAATGAAGATCCTAGTGATACAGGCGAAAGCAACTCGGTCGAGCTTATCAGTCATCTTACACGACGCGGCATCAACGCTCGTGTCGAGCGCCTGATGGCAGACCAAGTCAGCGTGCACGGTGCCATTCTGTCGATCGCAGCCGACCGGAATATCGATCTGCTGGTGATGGGTGGATATAGTCATTCGCGACTACAGGAGCGGATTCTCGGTGGCGTCACGCGAGCCATGTTCGAATCTATGACGGTGCCTGTGCTGATGTCGCACTGACCAAACAAATGCCATTCGATCCTTCGTTAAGGTCACAAAGTCATGACTGTTCACAATCACGCCGTCGTCTGGATTGATCATCGTGTCGCCAAGATCTTTTATCTTGGACTAGAAGCGGTTGACGAGCAAACAATCCACGCTGATTTGGCAAGCGAGCACTTGCATCACAAAGCTAATACCATCGGCTCTGGCAAAGCTCTCGACGATCCTTCCTTCTTTCAACGAATCGATGAGGCGCTGCAAAACAGTCAAGCTGTGCTTATAGCTGGGCCAGGAAACGAGAAAAACTTATTGCTGAGGTATTTCGCAGAGGGCCCGGGTTCATGCAAATCGCGCGAGATCCATGCTGAGGCCTGCGATCATCCGTCCGATCGCGAAATTATTGCGTTAGGACGTCGTCACTTCCATCTCGGTGTGTCGCCTCGCGTAAAGCCCTGATCGTTGTGTTCGCCCGTGTGCGCTTAGGATCCACGAAGCGCAAAATGCTTGGCAGCTTCTGCTGCCGCCAGATAAGCTATCGTTACACCCGCCATCGCGGCGATCAATGGCCAGGAAAGCGGTACAAATCCGAATAAGCATTGCAAGGGGCCTATCACGAGAAAGATTGCCGCTCCGAGCGCGCCCAGTGAAGTGACGACCAAAGCGATATGTGCTGGGGGCGCCCGCCAGGGAAATCGTCGCGTTCGAATCAAGAATATCACCAGAATCTGCGTTGCGATTGATTCCAGAAACCAGCCGGTTTGAAATTGTGCGGCATTGGTATCGAAGCCCTTCAGCAGAATTAGAAAAGTGGCGGCGTCGAACAAAGAAGAGACGACCCCCATCACGATGGTGAAGCGCAGAATGGCCGTCATATCCCACGCGTGGGGCCTCGCAGCGTCCTCCGCATCCACCGAGTCGAAAGGAATGCCGATCTCCGAGAGATCGTAGAGCAGGTTGTTCAACAATATCTGTAGCGGGAGTAGGGGCAGGAATGGGAGCGCAATCGAAGCCAACGCCATCGACAGCATGTTGCCGAAGTTGGAACTGGTGCCCATCCGCACGTATTTCAGGATATTGGCAAAGGTCCGCCGGCCTTCACGCACCCCTGCAGCGAGCACGTTGAGATCGGAAGCGAGCAGTATCATGTCAGCGGCCGCGCGGGCGACGTCCGTTGCTCCGTCGACGGACACCCCGACATGAGCGGCATGAATCGCGGGAGCGTCGTTGATCCCATCACCGAGAAAACCGGTGATGTGACCGCGTCTTTGAAGCCCTTCTATGATGCGCTTCTTTTGATCGGGATCGATGCGCGCAAACAGGTCGATCTCTTCGACTTTTTCCGCCAGGCCTGCATCGGTCAACTGGGCGATCTCGGCGCCGGTTAGAACATTGTCACGCGCCAGTCCGACCGTGCTTGCAACATGCTGCACGACGGCGCCTTGATCTCCCGAGATGATCTTGAGTTTGATCCCTAACGCCGCCAGATCAGCGACGGCCTTCGCGGCATCTGCTTTGGGCGCATCGGCGAAGACGCAAAAGCCGGTAAACGTCAGATCTGCCTCGTCGGCGAGCGTCAAGCTCCTTAGATCGGCAGGAAGAGATTTGATCGCAACACCAAGGAGGCGGAACCCCTGCTCGTTCAGCCGCCGCTGCTCGGCATCGAGACGGCCCCGGCA
Organism: Nitrobacter sp.; assembly: GCA_051953235.1. Taxonomy (GTDB): domain Bacteria; phylum Pseudomonadota; class Alphaproteobacteria; order Rhizobiales; family Xanthobacteraceae; genus Nitrobacter. The sequence goes on from JBQCIZ010000209.1 coordinate 4,938, forward strand.
GGAGTCGTCGAGCGGATGGGTAAGCCCATCGATCTCGACCGCTACCGCACGGGACAAGACGGCTTCCGGCGCGCCCTTGGTAACGAGAAAGGTATTGCCGCTGCGCTCGGCCATGACAGACAGGCACCGCCTGCTGAAATCGAAGGGGAGTTCGCCTCGGCGGACCCATTCGTTGTCGTTCGATCCGCCGGCGAGGATGGCTTCATCGAGCGCGCTGCGAACACCGGATTGAAAGCGGCTGTTGATCCGCGCCAGCTCGAGTACACGATTGCTATTTCGGCCTTGGCAATCGACGCTATCGGCGAGGGTAATTTTGGCCTCGGTCAAGGTGCCGGTCTTGTCGACGCAGATCACATCCATAGCGCCAAGATCGTGGATCGCCGAGAGCCGCTTGACGATAACCTTCCGCAGGGCCATCCGCCTGGCACCGCGCGCGAGGGTCACGGTCATCACCATCGGCAAGAGCTCGGGCGTAAGGCCGACCGCCAGTGCCACCGCAAACAGGATGGATTGAATAGCCGGTCGGCCCGAGGCGAGGTGGGCGAGCAGCACAAACAACGTCAGAAATATCGTCATCCGAAGGATCAGAAGACCGAGACGGCGCACGCCTTGTTCGAGCGCGGTCGGCGGAACATTGGAGGCAAGGGCCGACGCGATCGATCCAAAACGCGTGCAGGGACCGGTCTCGACCAACAGCATGGTTGTTTTCCCAGCGACGACCGAGGTGCCGGCAAACAGGGCGTTGTTCGCGTCGGCAGCAGTAGTCGCGGTGCACGGTACGTTATTCTTGCGAACTGGGAAGGGTTCTCCCGTCAAGATGGATTCGTCGACACGAAGATTGTCTGACTCCAGCACGATTCCGTCTGCGGGGATGAGATCCCCGGTGCGTAGCAGGACGACATCGCCGGGCACGAGGGTACTGACCGGCCGTGAGACCCGCTCTCCATCACGCATGACATCGGCGTTCACAGCCACCGAATGCCGCAGCGCTTCCGCCTCTTGTTCCGCGCGATACTCCTGCACGATATCGAGCGTGATGGACAACGCGAGCACCGCGACAATGATGAAAAAGCTGCCCAGGTCGCCGCTGATGCCAGAGACGGCGGCGGCGGCGATCAGAAGTGCAACGAGGGGATTAAGGGCGCGTTTGCCGAATTTGACGAGCAAAGCCTCGCCATGAGCGGGTTCGGCCCGATTGGGACCGTGGATTTGGAGACGTTTCTCGGCCTCCTGCGAGGTCAGCCCGATTGGTTGAGTTTTCAGTTCGGTTAAGAGCGCATCCGTCGGCGTGCGCCAAAATGCACGGCCTGCTCCCGTAGCGTGCTGCGAGGCGCTCATCGCTCATCTCCAGATAATTCAACCGCACTTGCCTCGAAACGCCGGTGATGCCGTTGACATGGCTCAATTTTGACCATCGCGCAGCCGTCGACTTTGGTCAGCACAGTTCGTTGCGATGAATCAATGGGCTTGGCGCTCTCTCGTGCAATCTGGACACGGCGCCGGAACGAGGTGAAACGATGACGCGAACGGCACTAGTTACAGGAGGAACGCGCGGTATTGGCGCGGCGATTGGCAGGGCGCTCAAAGCGTCCGGTTATCGAGTTGCTGCGAGCTACCACGGCAATGATACCGCTGCGACGAAGTTCAAAATGGAGAGCGGGATTCCCATCTATAAATGGGACGTTGCCTCCTTCGATGCATGCACGGAAGGCGTGAGGGAAGTTGTAGCCGATTTCGGCCCAATCGATGTGCTGGTCAATAATGCGGGTATTACCAAGGATAGCACATTCCACAAGATGACGCCGGAGCAATGGAGTGCGGTCGTAAACACCAATCTCGGCTCGCTATTCAATATGACGCGCCAGGTGATCGAGGGAATGCGTGCCCGCAAATTCGGCCGCATCATCAACATTTCCTCGATCAACGGTCAGAAAGGTCAATTCGGCCAGGTCAATTATTCGGCGGCCAAGGCCGGCGATATTGGTTTCACCAAGGCGTTGGCACTTGAAAATGCCAAAGGAGGCATCACTGTGAATGCGATCTGTCCTGGCTATATCAACACTGAGATGGTGCAGGCGGTCCCGAAAGACGTTCTGGAGAAGAGCATTTTGCCACTCATCCCTGTTGGCCGTCTCGGCGAACCGGAGGAAATCGCTCGCGCTGTGCTGTTCCTCGCGGCTGAAGAAGCGGGTTTCATCACAGGGACTACCCTGTCGATCAATGGAGGACAATACATGGCATGACCGCGTGTTGGGTACGCCGGGCCTTGATCTGTTTGATGTAGCTCAAAGTGAGGCGTGCTGGCGGGATGTAGAAGGTTATTGAAACTAGGATTGGAGGTCACCATGTCGATGCCAGAGCCTTCGGAAGAGGTTGCAGCGAACCCTGATCGGACAGCCGGGGAAATTGAAACGCAGGTGACTAAAGCCAATCAGCGCGTCGCCAGTTTCATGTTCGGTGCGCAGAAGTTGATGCTCGAGGAGTTTGTTTTTCTCGGCAATGAATTCCTCGATCGGGCGAAGACTGAAGTCCACCTTTTCTCGGAATTCGTCTCGAAAATGGCTGGTGCGCATTCCGTAAAGGACATCAGGACGATGTACGAGGAATGCGGCAAGCATCAACTTGAATTCATCCGCCGCGATTGTGACCGGGTATTCAAGAACGGTGAACATATGATCGACGCTGCTTCGAACCTGTTCAAAAGCCATCCGCTAAGCTGATCGACTTATGCCAGCGAACTCTGTCCTGCCAAAAAGGGAAGCGCCGCTCTTGCCGGCGTCTGATGTAAGTGTTGCCAAATCGCGGCCAAGCTGTGAACACGACGTCCAGAGTCAACTAACGGATGTCGGCAGGTCCGAGTTCGCTGATCGCGCGCTCCATGCGGCGCTGGCGCAGTTTAGCGGAGGCATTTCGCCTGTTGCGCTGCTGTTGGCTTATACCGACTGGCTCTTGCATTTGGCGGCCTCGCCACAGCGCCAGCTCGAGATTTCTCAGGAGATAGTCTACGACGGAAAGCGATTTCTTGACGCCGCACAGCATTTTTTTAGAGCTGACCATGGGTCTTGGTCCCTGATCAAGCCGCAGGCGCAAGATCGGCGTTTTGCTCACCCGGAATGGGAAAGCCCGCCCTTTAACCTGTTGGCCCAGGCGTTTCTGCTCGGTCAGCAATGGTGG